>DGDP01000115.1:0-2528 GCA_002385485.1 Acetomicrobium sp. UBA3949
CAAAAACAGGACCTCCTTGCCAACAAGAAGGACCTTGAGTCGGAGAGAAAAAAACTGCTTCAGGCACAAAGCCAACAAAAAAAACTTATTTCGGACATAAGGCAGCAAAAGAGCCTTCACGAGAAGGCCACTGCCGAGCTTGCAGCTTCCCAGAGAGAGCTTCAGGAAAAGATAAAATCCCTCATCGCTGAAAAAAGGCGAAGGGCAGCAGCTTCGAGCGGCCGAACTGCACTGGTTGCGCCGAAGGGCAAACTGCTCTGGCCGGTGACGGGGAGCATAAACGACAGATACGGGACGCGGGTCCATCCTGTTTTTAAGACGAAGACGGTGCATACTGGGATTGACATCAGCGCTGCTCACGGCACGCCCGTGAAGGCCGCGGCGAGGGGAGAAGTCCTCTTTACGGGTTGGCTTAAAGGTTACGGACAGGTTATAATACTTGATCACGGCGGCGATATGACTACCGTTTACGCCCATCTTTCCGCCATAAACGTTAGGGAAGGGCAGGTCGTAAACCAGGGCGCCGTCATAGGAAGGGTGGGGAATACCGGCGTAGCCACCGGCCCGCATCTTCACTTCGAGGTTCGCATAAATGCCAATGCAGTTGATCCTCTTAGATATTTGCCATGATGCAAATGAAGGCGAGGGATGGGAGTGAAAAAGTTCATTAGCAAGAAAAAGGGATTCGTATTAGGGCTGCTCCTCCTGATTCTTTTCGGGAGCTTAGGCCTTCTCGTCACTGGGGCTAGGGGTGAGTTTCAGTTCAAGGATATACTTCCCTTCGAGGCCCAATACGTATGGATGATGAAGCAGGCCAGGTCGATCCTTGAGACCTATCATGTGAATGACCAGAATAAAAAAAGCGACGAAGAGCTTTTCTACGGCGCCATGAAGGGTATGGTTGCAGCCTGGGGAGATCCCTACAGCAGGTTTGTCGACCCCGACGAGTTAAAACAGGAAGAGATAGATATTGAGGGAGAATACGGCGGCCTGGGCATATACATAGGAAGCAAGGACGGCAAAATCCTCGTCATAAGCCCTATAGAGGGCACCCCTGCACACAAGGTCGGCTTAGAGCCCATGGACGAGATAGTCAAGATCGATGACGATATCGTATTAGGCTGGAACATAAACGATGTGGTCAAGATGTTGCGCGGAGAGCCGGGCACTAAAGTCACCATTTGGGTCAGGCGCGAAGGTAACGACGAGCTTTTAAAATTTGAGATGACCAGGGAACTTATAAAGATAGATTCCGTGAGCCAGAAAAGGCTGACGGGCGACGTTGCCTATATCAGGATTTCCCATTTCACGCAAAAGACACCTGAAGAGATGAAAAGCGCTTTAAAGGTAGCCCTGGATACCAAGGCAAAGGGGCTTGTCTTGGATTTGAGAAACAATCCCGGCGGCTTGCTCGATGCCTGTGTGGCCGTGGCGGATTATTTCCTCGACGGCGGCGAAGTGGTGAGCATACGAGGGAGAGTCGATAGGGCCAACGAGGTCTTTAATGCCAACCCCGGTGCGCTCTTTAAAGGTCCCGTTGTCGTCTTGATAAACGAAGGAAGCGCCAGCGCCTCAGAGATAGTTGCAGGGGCATTTAAAGACAGGGACAGGGCTGTCCTCGTCGGCGAAAAGAGCTTCGGTAAGGGGTCAGTTCAGACCCTTTTCAAACTTCCCGACGGTTCGGGCCTTTTCGTCACAATTGCCAGGTACTACACGCCTTCGGGCGTCGTGATAGACGGTGTGGGCATCGAGCCTCACGTTAAGGTAGAGGGGAAGTATACCGGAAAGCTCGAAGACGACGAACAGCTCAAGGAAGCGTTGAAAGAAGTCGAAGCTTTCTTAGTTAAAGCCAAAGAGGCGAAACGGTAGGAGATGAACCTCTCGAAAAAACAGCTTTGGACGATAATGCTTTTCGTCATGGCGATCGGGCTGGGATTGATCTTTGCGGCCACAAGAGGAGATGCGCCTTCGAAAGACCATTCGACAGCGACCGTCAGGGCAGAAGTAAGTGACAGCTTATCTTCTGCCTACGGCGAAAAAGTCACCGTAGATCCAAAGACAGCAGAGGATGGGCATCTCCCGGAAAACGGGCAGGAAAAACAGGCCTTGACTGAGGAACCCCCAAAGGTAAAATCCTTGAAGGGCGCCTATCTTGCCATAGTCGTTGATGATTTGGGCTTTTCCTATGCCAGGGCCGAGGAGCTTGCCGGCTTGAAGATTCCCCTGACCTGGGCAATAATACCCTTTCAGAGGAGCAGCAAAGCTACGGCAGAGTTGGCGAGAAAAAAGGGCATCCCCTTTCTCGTACACGTGCCTATGCAGGCTTTCGGGGACAAGGGAAGCGAAGGGCAGCTCGTAGCCCTTTCCATGGATGACGAAAAGATAAGAAGAAACGTAAGGGAGGCCCTAGAGTCCCTTCCGGGCGCCATCGGCGTGAACAACCACAGGGGCTCTGCGGCGACTTCCGATATGAGGGCGATGAGAGCTCTCATGGAAGAGTTGAGACAGGATAACATGATATTTTTGGA
>DGDP01000115.1:2810-10455 GCA_002385485.1 Acetomicrobium sp. UBA3949
CACTTGGAGGACATTAAGTTCATGTGGTCCCAGCTTGAGCGTGCGGCAGGTCAGGCTCAGAGGCGGGGTTACGCCGTCGCCATATGCCACGCCCGCCCCGTCACACTGACTTTTTTAAATCAACTGGACTCGAATTCCGACATAGGTGTAAAATTAGTGACCGTCGACGAACTCGTTCGTATTTTATCCAAATCTCACGGCAATTGATCGCGTTTTTAATCCCACCAAATTCAAGGAAGGGATGTGTAAAAATGAAGGGTAAGGCAGAAGTAATCCTAGGAATGCAATGGGGCGACGAAGGAAAGGGCAGGGTCGTCGATGCCATAATGTCTAAATGCGATGTGGTGGTTCGTTATCAGGGAGGAGCTAACGCAGGGCATACCGTCATAGTAGAGGGCAAGAAATACGTATTTCACATCCTGCCCTCGGGCATGCTTTACTCCGGCAAAGTTTGCGTCGTTGGAAATGGCGTCGTTGTTGATCCCGACAGGCTTTTCGAGGAGCTGGGCGAACTCTCATCGCAGGGCATGGACAGGGCGAGGCTGGTCGTGAGCGGATCGGCCCACGTCGTGATGCCCTATCATAAAGCCCTAGACCAGCTTGAAGAAAGGGCAAGGTCCAAGGACAAACGCATAGGCACGACCGGTCAGGGCATAGGCCCCTGCTACGTGGACAAGTTCAATAGGACGGGCATCAGGGTTTACGACCTGATGCATCCCGAGATGCTCCGTGAAAAGCTGGATTACATCCTCGGCCTGAAAAACCAGATCATCACCGGGATATACAACGAAACGCCCATGTCCTTCGACACGGTGTACGAAAAGGTCATGTCCTGGAGCGAAAGGCTGTCGGTCTACCTCGGCGACAGCTCTTCCGTCATCGCGAAGGCCTTAAACGAGGGCAAAAGCGTGCTCTTTGAAGGAGCTCAGGGCACAATGCTTGACATAGATCATGGCACCTACCCCTACGTCACGAGCTCCAATCCGACCTGCGGCGGGGTGCTCACCGGCACGGGCGCGGGGCCAAAGAGCATAGACAGAATCATAGGCGTGGCCAAGGCTTACTGCACCAGGGTCGGCGAAGGTCCCTTTCCCTCGGAAGACCAGGGCGAACATGGCAATTACTTAAGAGAAAGGGGGCACGAGTACGGCGCCACGACCGGGCGTCCCAGGAGGTGCGGTTGGCTTGACCTGGTTGCCTTAAGGTACGCGGCAAGGATCAACGGCACCACTCATCTGGCTTTAACGAAGCTTGACGTTCTGTCAGGCCTTGAGGAGATAAAGGTGTGCGTGGCCTACGAGTACGAGGGCAAAAAACTTGAAGATTACCCGGCGGATACCTGGATGCTGTCCCAGGTAAAACCGGTTTACAGGACGTTTAAAGGATTTAGCGAAGACACAAGCAAAGCAAAGTCCATGGAAGATCTTCCTCAGGCTGCACGCGATTACGTTAAGTTCATAGAAGACCAGACGGGGCTTCCCGTCATGATGTTGGGCGTCGGTCCCGACAGAAAGGAAACCATATTCAAAGAGTAGAATGAAGGTCGCGCAGGCATGTCCCGAGGCAAAAAATTGAAAGCGGTGTTCATTGTAAGCGACGGTATCCGCGGACACGTCAACCAAAGCCGCGGTGTCGCTCATTTTCTGTCCCTTATTACCGGGTGCGAGGTGCGGGAACTTGAGGCAAACCCTGCGGGATTTCTTGCAAAAATTAAGGCCAAAAGGGCAATCGACAAAGAGGGTGGCGGGCAAAAAGAGCTTGTGCGTTGGCTTAAGCGGATAGGGGGGTTGTCTTTCCCGGAAGCCGTAAAAGAAACCTTACACTTCCTAGACGCAGAGGGCGAAGAGGCGCTTTTTCTTTCTGCAGGAAGCGGAGTTGCGCCCCTTTGTCTCTCTTTGGGACGGCTTTTTAAGGGCGGGTGTGTTACCATAATGACTCCCGCCGTGCTGGGGACGAGGCCCTTCGATTTTGCCGTCGTTCCTGAACACGACTTCCCGAGGCCTTCTAAAAACGTCCTGGTCACCCTGGGAGCCCCAAACTTCATTACCGAAGAAAAGATAAGACAGGAAGCCGAAAGGCTAAAGGAGCTTTTTCCTCCCCGTTTTGAAAAAAGGATCGGGCTTCTTTTGGGGGGAGACGACGGAAACTACCGCATCACGCCCCGCTGGATCGAAGAAGTAGTAAAGCCTGTATTCGGGCATGCCGATAAAAACGGAGCCGACCTTTACGTTACAACCTCCAGACGCACCTCCGAAGAAAGCGAAAAGGCCCTGGAAGGCCTGGCGCAAAAACACCCCTGCGTCAGGTATCTGTGCCTGGCCTCCCGCGATCCCTACAACCCTCTTTACGGCATCTTCGGCCTTGCCACCCACCTTTTGGCCACCGAGGACTCCGTATCCATGGTATCTGAGGCAGCGACTGCTGGCTTTCGGGTGGGCGTCCTTTTAGCGGAACGCAAAAAAAGTGCAAAAAGACTTGCCGAAGGCATTTGCAAACATCTTGTCGACTGGAAAATTCTGTCGGCCGGGTGCCTCTTCGGCGTGCCGAAATTCGTCCTGGCCATAGAGAGGTTTTGCGAGCGAGGTCTAGCCTGCTTTATAAAAGACTTCGCCGACTTCGAAAGTTTTATCGAAAACATTTCTTCGGGCAAACACGGCCTGCAGTTTTGCGAGGCTAAAAGGGCGGCAGAATGGATTGCCTCGGCCTGGGAAGAGGGGAGTCGGCAAAGTGAATAGAGAGTCGCTTAAGGTCATTCAGATGCTTCCGGAGTTTCACGAAGGCGGCGTTGAACGCCACGTGTTGTGGCTTTCCGGTTCGCTGGCAAAGCAGGGCCATGAGATAATGGTCGTGACCAAGGGCGGAAAGCTCGAAAAGTTCCTCGACGAGGGTGTAAAGGTCTGGCACCTTCCCGTTCACGCCAAAAACCCCTTTACCGCCCTTTGGTGCGCTTTGCGCATTGCCAAGAAGGCAAAAGGGGAGGGGTGGGACGTGATTCACGCCCACTCGCGCGTACCTTTTTGGATCGCCTGGTGGGCAAGTGTTTTAAGCGGCGTTCCCTGGGTCGCCACCACGCACGACACGTTTAAGCATTCGCTTGCGCTGCTTCCGTTAAAAAGGGCATGCGCTACCATAAGCGTAAGTTGTTCTGTTAGAGATCATTTGGCGCCATATCTTCCGAAAAACACTTTCGTCATATATAATGGTTTGCTGCCTGTCGTGAAGACTTGGCAGGGTAGCCTAAAGAGTGATCCATTTAAGCTTCTTTTCATCGGGCGTCTGACGCCAAGAAAGGGTTTGCAGGTTGCCTTGAAGGCCCTGGCAGGAGTTAAAGGGAACTGGATCCTGGATGTAGTAGGCGACGGACCTAAACGAACTGAGCTTGAACGACTTAGCGTAGAACTGGGCATAGCAGATAAGGTGCGTTTTTGGGGCTTTAGGGACGACGTAGATGAATGGCATGTCAACTGTTCCTGTTTCTTGTTTCCTTCACTTGAAGAGGGAATGGGCATGACCCTGATGAGGGCCATACAGATGGGCGTGCCCGTGTTGGCATCAGACCTTCCACCGGTGAGAGAGCTTTGCCTAAACCCGGAAACTCTGCTTGAGCCGGGGGACGAAGAGTCCTGGAGAAAAGGGATTGAAGATATGCTTCGCGAAAGAAAGGCCTTTCAGCTTTTTGATCGTGATAAGATGCTAACTGTCGAAGATATGGCGAGAAAGGTCATCGATGTATATCAATCATGTAGCACAGAAACTAACAAGAGGAAAGATATGTCATGCTGACTACCATTAAAAGTTGGCCCGTGTCGCCGTCGGAAAGGAATTTTCAGGTATTACTTTACAAAGCAAAGCCGGATGATTATCCTGAAGAGCTTTACAAACCCTGGTACAAGGACCCTTTGTACAAGACGTTGAATGTAGAAAGGATTTTAGTGTATGTAGGTGGCGGGGGAGTGGGCGATATTGTGATGATAAACCCTTTCTTCAACGCCCTGAGGTCAGCGTGGCCTGAAAGCCATATCACGTGGATCGGCGGGTTTTCCAATCCGATCAAATGCTTATTGAAAAATAGCGGCCTTATAGACGACGTGCTTTATACTGTCGTAAGAAAGCACAGACCCTCTGCTTTCCCAGAGTACGTTAAATGGTGGCGGGAGGGAAGGCGGATTGGTAGGGTAGATTTGTTTATAGATACACAGCGCCAGTTCGTTCCTTCTTTGTTTTTTTCCCTGTGCTTCAAGTATAAGCACCGCATCGGATATTCAAGCAAATGTTTCTTTAGCGATTGGAAATTTAAAGAACCCAACAGGCACGAAGTTCACGATACATTCCAAACCTTGATCATGGCAAGAAGGCTCGGCATGAGACCGCCAAGACCGCTGCATCGTATTTGCATACCTGAAAGAATCGAGGAAATCGCCAACGAACTGTGGGAGAAATATCGTTTTGGAGAGGCGGTTTCAATGTTTCCGCGTAGCTCAAATCCGGTAAAAGATTGGGGAAAAGATCGTTATATTTCCCTGGGTCGTATGTTGCTTGAGAAGGGTCTTAAGGTATTGCTTTTCGGTGGACCGAACCAAATGAAAGAGCTTCAAGATATGGCCGCCTCGATGGGAAGCGGTGCTTACGTTCCCTATCTTCTTTCAGGGCTTTCCTTTGATGACGAACTGTACCTCTGTATGGCCTTACTTAAAAGGTCAGCATTGGCCATATCGGGCGATTCGGGAGGGGCCCACCTATCCGCGGCTTTGGGCACTAAGACATTGGTGATTAGCTTGCTTTCGCGCATCAACAAATTTATGCCTTTGGGCGAGCGCGTTTGGAGCGTTTATCCCGATATTGAATGCTCCCCTTGCCCTGCCAGAGATATGAAAGCCTGCAGCGGACAAAGATGGTGTGCAGCGGGAATTACTCCGCAGGTTTTATGCGAAGCAGCAACTTTATTGCTCGCAAATAAGGAGCATAATTGATGATGAAAGAAGTTGAAATGGCCTCTGATAAACCGTTAAAGATCGTTCAGGCTATCGATGCTGGAGGTTGGGGTGGGGCTGAAAAGGTCGTCGTCACCCTTTCAAATGGATTAGCAAAAATGGGCCACGATGTGGAAGTTTGGGTGAGGAAAAATGCTGTTTTATGTCAAGAACTGGCGCCTGAAGTAAAGATAAGGGTAGTCCCCTTTTTAAATGACTACGAGCCTTTTACTCCTGTACTTTTCGCAAGGGCACTTAAAACGCACGACATTGTCCATGTTCATTTAGGCCGTGCGGCGAAGTTAAGCGGTTACATTGCGCCTTTATTGTCGCCTGACTCGAGAAAAGGGCTGTTATGCCATATGCATTCCTACCATAAGCCGAAACATTATAAAAGACAAAAGCAGATTATCTGTGTGTCAAAGGCAGTAGAAGATTACGTAAAAAAGGGCATGCCGTGGGTTGAACGTACATGGGTGGTATACAACGGAATCGATATGAAAGGTGCAAGAAGTTCTGCCCCGCTGTTTCCAAAGGACGGTCGGGTCGTTCGTATTGGACTTCTTGCCACCTTTAAGGCACCAAAAGGTCACGCTGACTTACTCAAGGCTTTCGCTAAAATTTGTGATGAGCTTCCGGTGAAATTGATACTTGGAGGTGACGGGCCCCTGCTGCCCGACATGAAAAGGCTTGCAGGCGAGCTTGGCATCTCAGACAAGGTGATTTTTACGGGTTTTATACCTCCGGATAAGATATTTCCGTTTTTGAAGTCTTTGGATATAGCGTGCGTTCCGTCGAATGCGGAAGGCTTTTGCCTGTCCATGGTGGAAGCGATGGCTTGCGGACTTCCCGTAATAGGATATACTGAGGCAGCTCTTTCCGAAGTGGCTGGCGACGCAGCACTTCTTGTGCCACTAGGAGACATTGACGGTTTGGCCGATTCTCTTAAAAAAGCAGTTGAAGACGAAAAATTGAGGGCCAAATTAAGCGGTATGAGCTTAAAGCGAAGCGAACAATTTACGAAAGAAAAGATGACTGAAAATACAATAGAAGTTTACAAAGACGCATTGAGGTATTAGGTTTGCGATAGCGAATACATCTTAACACTGGAGGTTTATTTGATGAATACGAGCCACATTAAAGATAAATGGCCAATGCATGTTTTTTTCATTAGTCAGGGAATTTCATTGTTAGGAGTGGGATATACGGTTTTGCCGATAATTTTGCTGCTCTTTTGGCTTATCAATATCGTTAAAAAAACTCGTAATATCCTCGTCGATTTTGTCGTAGACGACCAAATACGATGGATCGTATTTTATTATGTTGTGTTTGTATTTGCGGTTTTTATGTCTGACCTTATTATGAAAGGAAGCCTCACTAATCTAGACGGGCCTCTGTATAAAATTGCCTTCGGTGTATTTGCCATGCTGGGATATGCGATAGCCAAATCTTTTGACTCAAATGAACTACAAAAGGTCGGGTACAGTTGGATTGTATTTTGGGTTTTTGTGTTGTTAATTTTTATTGAATTTTATTATAGGGGAATCTACCAATATCACCGTGGCATTTTTGTTGCTCCTCATATTCTGTTCAGCGGTCTGATTATGATCGGCTTGATTAATGTGGCTTATTTGGCCGAGAACCGTTATCGAAATAAACTTGCATCATTAGTTTCTGCAATTATGCTGCTTTGGTCTTTGTTTTGTTCTTATAGATATTCAGTTTCAGATGTATTGCCCCATTTGTATCTTGTATGCATTCTTATCATGTTTGTTTTATCTGCTAACAGAGCTTCGATGTATGTTGTTAGTATATTATTTATTGCCTTAATAATATTTTTTTTACTCAGGTCAGATATTTTAGAACAACTCAAATCTGTTGATTTAACACATGGGAATTGGTGGATGGAGCTTCTAAATGAACGCCAATACGTTTGGAGTGCTGTTATAAGGATGATAGGTCAATATCCCTTTTGGGGTGTGGGGTCAGGAAATTTCAGTACTGTATGTAGAAATATTTTGACAGAAATGAATTCTAGTTCGTCTTATAGTACCTTTGCTCATGCTCACAACTTGCTGCTTCAAAATTTTGCCGTTCATGGTGTAATAGCAGGTACTGCTTTTATTGCTCTTTTATTGTCAATCTTCAGATTGATATTTAATGCCCCGATATGTAAACAGATTGGAGCCTTTAGGCTAGCAATGCTTGGACTGTGGTCGGTTTATGTGCTTTATGGTTCGGTGGACAATGCTCCGCTTTATGAGGAGATTATCCCACTTTTTTGGGGAAGTCTGGGTTTGTTCATGGGAATGGTAGCGAAAGAAAGGATAAAAAAGGATGACAGCACTTCCGAAGATAAGCGTTATAATCCCTGCCTATAATGCTGCCAGTACTATTGAACGCACTTTAAACAGCCTTTTTTCTCAAAGCTCTCGGGATTTTGAGATCATAGTCGTAAATGACGGCTCTAGCGATGATACTCTAGACATTTGCAAGAAGATGCAGAAACGCTCACCTATTGCCATGGAAGTGTATCATCAATTTAATAGAGGAGGACCAAGCGCAAGAAATAAAGGAATTTCCCTGGCGCGTGGTGAATACATCATTTTTTTGGATGCCGATGATTTAGCAGAAAAAGATTACGTCTTAAAGCTGATGCAGGCAATAGAAAGCAA
>DGDP01000079.1:0-4483 GCA_002385485.1 Acetomicrobium sp. UBA3949
AGCGAAAATAGTTCTTAAGACTCATTGATATTTTACCAGTAGCGAATATATTTGTTAATAACTGCCGAATTTGCGGGAGGTCTTCGAGATGATAGCGCTAGTGGATTGCGATAGTTTTTACGCCTCATGCGAAAGGATATTTCGGCCGGACTTAGAGGACAAACCGGTGGTCGTCCTGTCCAATAACGACGGATGTGTAATAGCCAGATCGCGAGAAGCCAAAGCCTTAGGGATACCCATGGGCGTGCCGTACTTTAAAGTCAGAGAAACGATCGCGAAAAACGACGTGGCGGTCTTCAGCTCAAACTACGCCCTTTACCAAGACATTTCAAGCAGAGTCCTGGAGACGATACGGCATTTTTGTCCCGAAGCAGAGCCCTACTCCATCGACGAAAGTTTCTTAGTGCTCGACTCTTTAAAATCGAGCGATGAGATCGCCTTTGCCAAAAGGCTGCGCCGCTCGATAAAAAGATTTGTAGGAATACCCGTATCCATTGGCATCGGCCAGACAAAGACATTAGCGAAAATCGCCACCAAGTTGGCGAAAGAAGTCGGCGAAGGCGTATATGATATCGCCGCACAAAAAGACCCCGACTCGGTTTTGGCAGGCATAGATGTGGAAGACGTATGGGGAATAGGGGGTCGCCAGTCCAAAAAGCTGCGGGCGATTCGTATACGCACAGCCTGCGACCTGAAATACGCCGAAGAAGGATGGATAAAAAAGCACCTATCCATCGTTGGCTTAAAAACGGTATATGAGCTCCGCGGGTTGAGATGTTTCGGTTTTCGGGAAGTTCCGGACAACAGAAAGAGCATCTGCGTTTCAAGGTCCCTGGGGGTCTATTTGACAAGTTACGACGAACTCAGTCAGGCCGTGGCCTTTTATGCATCCTTGGCCTCGGAAAAACTGAGAGCGCAAAGGTCGCTAACCGATACCGTCACAACCTACATAGCCACGAGCTTTCATACCGACGACTTCTATTGGGGCACCAGGACAATAGGCCTTGAGACTCCAAAAAACGACACTCCATCGCTTGTCAAGGCAGCCTTAGAAGGGCTTAAACTAGCTTATATAGAGGGAAAGAAATACAAAAGGGTGGGTGTTCTGTTTACCGAGATTACCCCTTACGAGGTACAACAGAGGGGACTTTTTTGTGACACAGGACAATCCGTCAAATTAAACGCCTTAATGCATATCATCGACAAAATAAATTTTGAAGCTAACAAACCCATGATCTGGCTCGCCGCCGGAGGCAAGCCGGACAGCCAAAAGTGGGTAGCCAGCGCTTCCATGCGCTCACCTCGCTACACATCTTACTGGGACGAAATCCCCTTGGTAAAGGTATGATGGAGGTGTCTAAATGCGACGTTTCAATACCACCACGGGCTTTCCCACGCCCGCCGCAGAAAAGGCCCACTCCTTGGATTTAAACGAATTGGTCATACACAACCGACCATCAACATATTTCTTACGCGCTTCGGGCGACCGCCCCGAATTGGGCATAGCAAAAGGCGACGTGTTAATTGTAGATCGTTCCTTAAACCCCAGGGAGGGGGATATCGCCATAGTCGTAGAGGATAACGAACTTCATCTGAAGGAAGTTACCCCTCTAGCCATACGATCGTGGACTAATGCAAACCTGCAAGGCACTCCGACGCTAGAAGAGTTTTTCGGCATTGTAACGTGGATAATGCACGAAACCAGAAGCAAAAGATAGAGTTTCCTATCGTACGACGAGCGTCCTCAGCCTATTGATGGCAGCGCAAATTTCTTCGGGCCTTGGCCTGGCGTAGTCCGCCGACGGCATTGCGAAGGGTGATGCGACTTCCAACCCCTCGGCGTCGATGCGTTCTTCCAAGGCTTTAACAATTTCATGTACAGAACGTTTCCCATCGATAATGCCATTTCTTACTGCATAAAGAAGTAAGCCGCCTATAGCCCTGGTTTGGCTTTCCTCGGCAATTTGTTCGACGTAAGTTAAATCGATGGTAGTCCTGCCGAATTGTATGTGATCTTTTCCTCTGGAGCGAACTGTCACTTTCTTGCCGATCATGGGATTAAAGCTTTCGGGCAGAGGTATGCGAGCGTTGGATAACTTTGGAAGTTCAGACTCCGCGGGAACCCTTTGGCTTGGCAATTCGCCGGCAATCTCACGCGCCTTTGAAGTGACGTCTTGAGGCCGGTAGTGATCCATCAAAACGACGCGGTCCGCGATGTCGAAATAATCTCCCGATCCTCCCATGACCAAAACCGTCGAAACCCCGAGAATCTCGAAAAGCTGACGAGCCCGATCGATGAAGGGCGTAATCGGCTCTCTGTTTGCTGCGACCAGCCGTTGCATTCTGGCATCGCGTATCATGAAATTAGTAGCCGATGTATCTTCATCAAGCAGCATAAGCTTCGCCCCTGCCTCGATGGCCTCGATTATATTGGCGGCCTGCGACGTACTGCCGCTGGCATTGTCGGTCCTGAAGCGCAGAGTATCTTTACCAAAGGGCAAATTACTTATAAAGGGAGAAATGTCAACGCATTCTACCCTGCGTCCGTCCTCCGCCCTTATTTTGACAGCTGAACGCAATGTTACGACATACTCCCTTCCGTCGTCGGGAATATGGTCATAGACAGAACGCTCAATGGCCGAAAGAAGGGTGGACTTGCCGTGAAAACCACCGCCCACAATTAAAGTTATACCTCCAGGTATTCCCATTCCCCTTATTTTGCCGGCGTTAGGGGCGTTAAGTTCCACTTCCATAGAGGGAGGACTTTCAAAAAGCACAGCCTCGTCCTTTTTCAGAGGTCTTTGATCGACTCCGCTTCGCCTCGGAAGCAAAGAGCCATTAGCTATAAAGGCGACGAGACCTCTTTCTTCCAACTGCGACCTTAGCGCGTCCTGATCTTCCACTACACAAACATGTCGCCGAATATCGCTTTTCGAAAGCACCTCGATAAAAAGAGATGACTCGGCAATCTCGGGAAGATCCTCAAAAAACATCTCCATTGCTTCATCTCCGGCTATTCGTCTTCCCCTTGCCGGAAGACCGATAAACAACCTGGCTTCAATGCGGTCCTGAAAGATCCGCATACAAGTCCTTTCGATGACCTCCTGTTTAGGAACATCTATAGCTATCAAGCCGCTTTTGCCCGATCCGCGACGCTTGCCATTAGCTTTTTCAATGGCTTTGTCAACTGAACGGGCCAAAAAGTCCTCAAGGGCAATACGTCTGATCTTATTCGAAAACAACTCCTCTCGAAAACCTGCCGATTTTAAAGGTATGGACAAAGCAACCTGCGACGGCGGAGCAAAGGGATCTCCCTGTATGTACTGAAAGCAGAGCGAATAACGAGGGAAACGAAAGGTCTTACCCTGAAGCTCCTTGTATGCTTTATAACCTCTGCCATCTATTTGAGATAAAATGCGCTTTAACTTTTCCATTCCGCAAACACTCCAATACAGACAAGACTGATTTTTCAAGGCGTTTACCAGAATAGCAAAAAAGGATGGAATATGGCAATTGTGACGCAATCCTATATCCTAATGAATAATTGATTTTGCACTAGACTTACGAAGGGTCCGACTTTGTATTTCGATATACCAACAAATTTGCCCCCAAGCCATTTGTCCTGGGGGCATCTATAATAAAGATTGCGCCACGTGTCAAAATTAATATTTGGCGCGCCGGAGAGGATTTGAACCCCCAACCTTCGGATCCGTAGTCCGATGCTCTATCCAGTTGAGCTACCGGCGCACCGCAAAAAAACTATGGCGGTGGGAGAGGGATTCGAACCCTCGAGGGCGGTTTTAGCCACCCTACTCGCTTAGCAGGCGAGTGCCTTCAGCCACTCGGCCATCCCACCCTGCATAGACATTCTAGAAATTAACCAGCTTTATGTCAATCCCGATCTTCCTAAAAAATTGGCAAAGAAGGCAACCATCCTGACAATCCCTTTTGGACAATACTTTCATTAAGGGGATTAAAGAGACCAGCCGTGTACCAAAAGGAGTGATCCTTTATTCTTATCTCTTATTAAAATCTCCTACAAATATTTTACATGATCTTTTGATACTCGAATAATTTCTTATATGTGCTAAAATAAATTTAATTCAATTTATCTGGTAAGCGAGGTGGCAATCTTGAAGAGCTTAGGAGAGATGCTTTTAAGAAAGGAACCTTTCAGCGAGATTGTCATGGGAGATACTGCAATTGTAAGGGCTATGATAGAGGCAGGGGTAAGGGTTGCAACATCCTATCCAGGTTCTCCCACTCCTGAAATCGCCGAGGCAATAGCCTCCGTACCCTTTGATCAGCGCCCTTTCTACTTCGAATTTTCGACGAACGAAAAGGTAGCGCTTGAGGTAGCCTTCGGAGCCAGCATAAACGGTCATTTATCATGTCCATTCTTTAAGAGTGTGGGCCTAAACGTCGCAGCCGATTCCTTCGTTCAACTTTCCATGATGGATCTTTTGGGCGGCATGGTGATAGT
>DGDP01000079.1:4735-5021 GCA_002385485.1 Acetomicrobium sp. UBA3949
ATCTGGCTAAGAAACACCACATGCCGATTATCGTAAGGCTTACTACTCACGTCTGCCACGCAAAGGAAAAAGTTGGTTTTGGCCACTGGGAGCCCCGGCCTTTGGACAAAACGTCATGTTTCGATCCTAAAACTGGCTGTTATATTCCCCTGACCGCGGCGACTGTATACCCCATGAAGCGAAGAGCTCTCCAAAACATAGATGCCGTCAAAAAATATGCCGAAGACTCGCCCTTCAACACTACCGTAGATAACAGCAATAAAGAAAGGGGTATTATAACGATAGG
>DGDP01000022.1 GCA_002385485.1 Acetomicrobium sp. UBA3949
CTCCAATAGCCATGGCAGCTATGATCGAATTAACGTACGATTCGAAAAGGTCCGCACCCATGCCGGCAATATCTCCCACATTATCGCCCACGTTGTCCGCTATGACGGCAGGATTTCGGGGATCGTCCTCGGGAATTCCGGCCTCCACCTTGCCAACCAAGTCGGCCCCGACATCGGCTGCTTTCGTGTAAATGCCACCCCCGACCCTTGCAAAAAGCGCTATAGAGCTTGCTCCAAAGCCGAAGGCGGTGATAATGTTCGGATCCCTATATAGCAAAAAGGCAACTATTATTCCTAAGATTCCTACGCCAACCACGGTCATGCCCATGACGGAGCCGCCCGAAAAGGCAATCTTTAAGGCCTGATTCATACCAGTAGTGGCAGCAAAGGCCGTCTTCCCGTTGGCTCTCGTAGCCACCCTCATGCCTAAAAAGCCGGAAAAAGCGCTACAGACAGCCCCCAACAGAAAGGAAACCGCCATGGGAAGGCCCAACTTCCAGGCCAAAAGGCAGGCCACTACAATCACGAAGGGAATGAGAGCCCTGTACTCTCTATACAGAAACGCCATGGCACCTCTTTGGATAATGTTCGAGAGGTAATTTATCCGATCATTATCCACTTTAAATCCGTTAATGCGATTAACTACTATAACAGCGTATAACAATGCTGCTATTCCCGCGCCTATCGAAGACCACAACGCAAATCCGTTCATTGCCAGATCCCTCCGTTTACGATAATTTCAAGCCCGCCTTTGTTTAGGCGGGCACAACTGATCATATAAGAAGCGACCCTAATTATATGCAGGTTACCCTAAATTTGCAAGATCAAATCCCATTTCGCATTAGTTAAACATGACAATGCCGCTATATACAGCGACCTTCAGGAAAGAGCGTTCCTTAAAGTTCATGCAGGAATTAATAATGTCCAAATATTTGAAAAAGTTATTATTTTTTATCCTCCGGAATTACTAATAACACCTCGCCCTTTTTATCCTCGACACCTTTCAATGAACCTATCATGCCCCTAACGGTTCTGACGATGAAATCCATGACGAAATCGTTCAAGCCTATTTTCTGCCCTCCTATATACAGTAAAGCACTTTCCCTCCTGCTCCCCCTTCTTTCGATAATCCACTCCGCCAACTGACGCTCCTGCCCCGACCGAAAATGTGGCAGGGCAGGAAGGACGTCGTCGGTGCAATCGAAGAGGCAAAAAATTCCCTTTACTTCACCTAAGGGAGGCTCTTTGCCAACCCAAATCTTAGGAATGGGCAGTGATTTTCCTCCCTCCAATAGGATCAAATCTCTGTCAGGAAAAAACTTCTTCTCGATCTCCTCTAAGGCAATACGATTGCCCTGGACTTCGACTCTAACCCCGTCTGCACCCCAAAGGGCTACTTCGACACCTAAGCCGGCAATTACCCCGCTGTCGGTGTCTCGACCGGAAATTACCTCATCATGACAGTGCTTTATATAGCCCACTTTTATGGCGAGCTCATCTTTGAATATCTCGATCAGCTTTTTACAAAGCCCGGTCTTTCCGCTATTTTTGTAACCACAAAGGGAAATCTTGTAGGCCATTAAATCTCCTCCTCCGAAGTTTCACTCGTATTCCCTTTTCGTACTCCAAATTCTCCTGTAACAATCCAGAAAGAATATAAACAATGACAAAACAATGGGACCTAAGAAAATCCCAAGGAATCCCCACACGTGAATTCCACCCACCACTCCCAAAAAGACTAAGAGAAAATGAACCCTGCTTCCCTCCGATATGAAAAGGGGGCGTATCAAGTTATCGATGGTGCTAACGACCAAAAGAGCCCAACCCGCCAATATAATGCTTTCTTTTACATTGCCGATCAGAAAAAGGTAAATGGCGGCCGGAATCAAGACGAAGGGAGTGCCTATAAAGGGTATCATGGCACAGATAAAAAGAAGTACACCGGCCAACAGCGGTGCCGGCAGGCCTAAAAAGAACCAACCGGCCACGCCAAGGCAGGCCTGAATTCCCGCCGTCACCGTAGTCCCAATGACTACCGCTTTCATCATTCGCGTCGCGCTCGTAAAAAGGGACGCCCTCTCCTCCTTTGGCAGGGGCAGGATGTCATCGAGGTATTCTATGACCACGTGGCCATCACGAAGCAGGTAAAAGGTCGAAACCGATATGACGAACAATTGATAAACCATTTTAAAGGCATTGCCCAACAGGCCTTTGGAAAAATCACCGAGCGACGAAATAACATAATTTACCGCTCGATGAGTGAGATCGCGCAAAAAGGAAGGATCGCCTTTGATACCAAAATACTGGATAACGTAATCGGGAAGCCTGTTAACTAACGATGTCCACGCCCCGACAAATGTCTCCTGTATCGATTCGAGATTGTCGGAAAGGCTGGAGATGAATCTTAAGACCTCTCTGGCTAAAGAAATACCTATAAAACCCATAGGGACACAGATAAGCAAGACTACGCACCCGGCGGTGATCAGTGCGGCCAGGTTTCTGTGCTTACCCCGAAAGACCTTCACATATAAAAGCTTGTTTAAGGGGTGGGAAAAAAAGGACAAGATGACAGACCACATTAGAGGGCGCACTATTGGCTCCGTTATAGAAATCCCCAGCAGGGCCAAGAGGGCAAAAACGATCAAAAAGGGAAGATAGCCTCCCTGAGGTGATTTGTTGGCAAACGACCCGTTCATGTTTTCATCACTCTCCGCCTAAATCAACCGAAAATAGATCCTATTGGCGCTTCTGTCGACCTCTACCAATTGCACATCTACCACATCGCCTAAACGAAACACCATTCCCTTCGACCCCTTCAGACTCAAATCATCTTCGTCGTAATAAAAATCGCCCCATGAATCCAGGCTTTCCGTTGGCACAAACCCCTCTACTGTATTATCCAGCTCGACAAAAATACCTCTATGTGTTATCCAGGATATTACACCCTTGAAGCATTCGCCAACTTTATTTTCCATATATTCCACTATCTTCATTTTGACCGAAGTCTTTTCCAATTCATCGGTTTTCTCCTCCATAATGCTGGCATAGGAGGCAATGTCCTTCAGCTCCTCAAAACTGTAAGGTTCTTCTGGGGATCTTTCTTCTTTGATCAATTCGTGGACGATCCTATGTACAACCAGATCGGGATATCTCCGTATAGGCGAAGTGAAATGCAAATAATATTTGAGAGCAAGGCCGAAATGACCCAGACAAACCGGGTCGTAACGAGCTCGCGGCAAGGACCGCAACACCAAGGTGTGAACCAACCTTTTGAAAGGAAGGCCCTCCACATGCTTTAACAGGCGATTTATCGTCCTGTTAGACCGATTGATCCTTTTAATCTCAATTCCCACCGACGCAAGGATCCGTCTAAGCTGTTCCAACTTTTCTCTGTCGGGCCTCTCATGGACCCTGTATATCGCCTGAATATCGCTGTTAAATACATATTCGGCTATCACGCTGTTTGCTAGGATCATAAAGTGTTCGACAATCCGATAGGAAAATATCCTCTCTACGACCCTTACGTCTACCGCCCTGCCCCCGTCGTCAAGCATCACCTTAGCTTCCGGAAAATCAAACTCTACCATACCCTCTTTTTTACGCCTGGAATACAGCTTCTTCGCGACTTGGGATAGCCTCTGTAGCACCCCGTCGATCTCTTCTCCAAAGGTGTTCCTCCCATCCAAAACCTCTTGAGCTTCCTCGTAGGTGAGGCGCTTGCGAACCCTTATCACGCTTGGAATGACTTTGTATCTCAAAAGCTCGCCCCGACGATCCAACACCATTTCCACAGTAAGACATAACCTGTCTTTTTCTTCTACTAGACTGCAAAGGTCCGACGAAAGTCTGGGTGGCAGCATCGGGATGGCTCTATCGACGAGATAGACGGAAAAGCTCCTTTGCCTTGCTTCAATGTCAATTTGACTTGCCGGCCTGACGTATTCCGACACATCGGCTATATGAACACCTACTAACCAACCCTCTTCTACCTCCTCTATGGACAAGGCGTCGTCAAAATCCTTGGCATCCGACGGATCTATCGTAAGAGCGACCTTTTTTCTTAAATCTTTTCTCTCTCCCGGCGCACAGTAAAATGTAGAAAGTTCGCTCAACCTTTCGGCCTCTTCAACTACTTCCCGCGGGAAATCGGCACTAATTTTATATTCTTCCATTAGGGCCAATATTCCCACCCTTGGATCTCCTTCGGA
>DGDP01000107.1 GCA_002385485.1 Acetomicrobium sp. UBA3949
CACAAATCCGACATATGGGGCAAGAGGAGGCTGGCCTATCCTGTGGAAAAACAGGTGGAAGGCTATTATGCTTTGATCGAATTTGACCTGGAGCCTTCTCAAATAGGTGAAGTCGATCGCTTGCTGAAATTGCGCGATCAGGTCTTGAGGCATTTGATTGTTCGTCTCGACGAGAAGTAGGAGAAGGTTAAGATGGTTAGAGGATATAACAGGATTATATTGATGGGCAATCTCGCCCGCGACCCCGAGATGCGGTATACGGCCTCAAAACAGGCAGTAGCAAGGCTGACCGTCGCTGTGGGGCGCACCTGGAGGGATCATGAAGGAAATCAGCAGGAGCATACTGATTTCATCCCTGTAGTTGTCTGGGGAAATCAGGCAGAAAATTGCGAGAAATATCTGCGAAAGGGTCGCCCCATATTGGTTGAGGGCAGGCTTCAGATCAGAAATTACGAGACCCAGGGTGGGGATAAGCGATGGGTTACCGAAGTGGTGGCTCAAAACGTAGTGTTCCTCGGCAGCGGCTCTCGCGATTCACAAGATTACAGTTTCAAAGGATATCAGGAACCCTCTTCCACTATCGGAAGCCTTAGAGACGAATTTCCCGACGAATTTCCAACTGACATATCGGAGATGGAGGACGGCGGAGAAGAGGCCGATATCCCATTCTAGTTTATTTATTTAAGAAGGAGGTCGATAGCCATGGCGGATTTTAAACGTCGCAAACGTCGTCCAAAGGTATGTACCTTTTGCTCGAACAAGATAGAATATGTTGACTATAAAAATGTTGAGCAGCTTAAGAGGTTTCTGACCGAAAGAGGCAAAATATTGCCCCATAGAGTTACAGGAAATTGCGCTAAACATCAAAGACAACTTGCCAGAGCCATTAAGAGGGCCAGGTTTATGGCTCTGTTGCCCTTCACTGTGGAATAGCGTCGTATTAACGTTTAACAATATGTTTTGGGGAGAGAATACGCTCTCCCCCTTTTTTTACCGGGAGGTATTTTAATGCAAGATACCCGAAGTCTAGTCGAGTCATCTCTATTGGTGGCGCTATCGGTCGTCCTTTTTTTGGCAAGCCACTTCTTGCCCCTAGTGGGCATTGTAATTTCCTTCTTCTGTCCTGTGCCTCTTGTGATCTTGGGGCTAAAAGTCCCCGCCGAGAAGGCACTGTTGGGGGCTTTTGTCGCCGCTGTATTGATCACAATGTTCATGGGATTGTTGGGAGGTGTCTTCTTTTTCTTCGGTTTTGCCATCATGGGTGTTGCTCTTGGTGTGTTCGGTCGGCGTATTCAAAAGGCATCTGACATAGTCTTTTACGGATTTCTCGTTTCGCTGTCTTGCAAACTGGTTCTTATGGCTTTGGTAAAGCTTCTGACGGGAATCAACCCCTTTGCGATAGATCCCGATCTTCTCACGAAAAGCCTGGATAACGCTTTGGCGGTCTTTTCCGATGGCTACGGAGAGGTCTTTTTGGAAAGCATGAAGGCACAGGTAGAGACCATGAGTCGATTAATGGTCCATATCTTGCCTGCGATCCTTATTGCTGCCTCTTTCTTCGACTGTGCCGTAAGTTACGTCATAAGCGAAAAAGTTGCCAGAAGATTTAAGGTTCTCTCCTTGCCTCCGATACCGTCTTTCGGTACCTGGCGATTTCCCAGGAGTGTTTTGCTCGCCTTTTTCGCATCCTTCATCCTTTCATTTTTTGCGGGCAAGGGTAATAATATTGGTATGCTAGACGTGCTGAGCTTGAACTTAAAAGTTCTCTCCATGATGATTTTTTTGATCCAAGGGTTGGCAACCCTATGGTATTTATTGGCAAATTTTTTGAACATCAACGCAAGAAAATGGCTCGGGGTTATGGTCCTGGCGTTTTCCTTGTTGGTGCCCATATTATCTACAATTGTGATAATGCTGGGTTTCTTTGATATGTTGATAGATCTGCGAGTAAAAATTCGGAGGTGAATTGCTTTGCAGGTAATTCTTAAGCAGGATGTTGATAAATTGGGAAAAAGGGGAGATCTGATAAAGGTGTCGGACGGATATGCTAGAAACTATCTGATACCTCGCGGTCTGGCCGAGGAAGCCACACCTGAAAAAATTAAAAAACTCGAGGAGTTTAAAAGGATAGAAGAAAAAAGGGCGAAAAAGTTGGAGGAAGAAGCTCGAGAAAAGGCAAAGATGCTGCAGGGCAAGCAAGTCATTGTACGCGTCAGTGCCGGCGAAAAGGGGAAGCTCTTTGGAAGTGTCACCAATGCCCACATAAGCGAAGCCATACAGGAGCAGTTGGGAGTCGAAGTTGATAAAAAACTTGTTAAGCTGGAAAACCCTATTAAAGAATTGGGAGCCTATCCCGTTAAAATAAAACTCCATCCCAATGTGGAAATCGACATGACGGTTAAAGTGGAGGCGTGAGGAGTTTGAGTCAGGCTCTCGACAGAGTTATGCCACACAATTTGGATGCCGAAAGGGCCGTCTTGGGTTCCTGTCTCTTGGACAAAGACGCTGCCCTCTATGTCGTAGAGACGCTGCGCAAGGAAGACTTCTACGACGCGGTCCATCAACTGGCGTTCGAGATAATCGCCGACATGATGCAAAAAGACAAGGCTGTCGACCCCCTGACCTTTATGGAGGAAGCCAAAAAGCGGGGCCTTCTCGAAAGGTTGGGAGGACAGCCTTTTGTGGCCTCTCTGATCGATACAGTTCCCACTACGGCAAACGTCGAGTATCACGCGAGGATTGTCCGGGATAAATCGGTGCATCGAAAGATGATACAAGTGGGAACCTATATAACGAAGCTGGGCTATGCCGAAGAGGTGGAAGTGGATGAGGTTTTGGACGAGGCCGAAAGGGCCGTCTTCGATGTGGCAACCCACGGAAATTTGGTCGTTTTCAAGAGGATAGGAGATATATTAAACGCAACCTTTCGATACCTCGAAGAACAATTTTATATGGGCAAGGTCGTCACCGGAATTCCTTCGGGTTATATAGATTTTGACCGTATCACCGGAGGTTTTCAGCCGGGATCTTTGACGATCTTGGCAGCCAGGCCTTCGATGGGTAAGACTGCGTTGGCTTTAAACATCGCTCAGCACGTGGCTATCGAACAGAAAACGCCTGTTTTGATTTTTAGCCTGGAAATGGGGGCGGAACAGCTTTTGCAGAGGCTTCTTGCCGCTGAGGCCAGAGTTAACATTCACGATATGCGAACGGGGACATTCCCTCAAGGGGATTGGGATATTCCTGTCTCTTATACACATCT
>DGDP01000070.1:0-9396 GCA_002385485.1 Acetomicrobium sp. UBA3949
GCACAATTTTTGAGCCCCTATGATATGCGTTTTGTTCTGGAAAAGGCGAAGGAATCGGGCAACGATCAGGTTATTTTGTGCGAAAGAGGCACGACCTTCGGATATAAGCAGCTGGTTGTGGATTTTCGTTCTCTTCCCATAATGCGTTCCTTCGGTTGCCCCGTGATGTTCGATGCCACCCACAGCGTTCAGATGCCAGGCGGTCAGGGAGCCTCCAGCGGCGGGAAGAGACAGTTCGTCTTACCTCTTTCGCGTGCCGCGGTATCGATGGGCATAGACGCTCTTTTCATGGAGGTCCATCCCGACCCCGACAACGCTAAAAGCGATGGCCCGAACATGGTGGCTCTTTCGAATTTGAGGGGGCTTCTCGAAGAATTGATTGCCCTTGACGACTTGGTCAAAAACAGGCTGGGTTGTGTCGAGATTGAGGAGGCGTAACCGATATGGAAAAGGCGATATATAAAGACAACAGAGAGCTCACCCTGTCTCGAGAGGACGGGGAGTTGCTCGAGGTCGGCAGAAGGGTATTAAAGCAGGAAGCGAAGGAATTGGCCAATGCGTCGTCGCGTCTCGGGAGGGAAATCATAGAGGCGGCGAAGTTGATATTTGGCTGCAAGGGTCGCGTTGTGGTATGCGGCCTGGGAAAGTCGGGCATCATAGCCAAAAAGATTGCCGCCACCTTTGCTTCTCTCGGCACGCCCTCCATCTTCCTTCATGCCACGGAAGGGGTGCACGGAGATTTGGGAATGGTATGTCGAGGCGATGTGGGGATTTTTTTGAGCAACAGCGGGCAAACCAACGAGGTCTTGGAAGTGGTCCCCTATTTTAAGCGATTCGGTATTCCCATAATAGCAATAACCGGCAATGTTTCGTCGAGGTTGGGAAAAGAGGCGGATCTCGTTATTGATGCGAGCGTGGAAAGGGAGGCCGATCCCCTGGGATTAGCTCCTACCAGCAGTGCCGTGGTTCAGCTTGCCATCGGAGATGCGCTTGCAGTTATGGTCGCGGACTTGAGAAAGCTGAAAAGAGAGGATTTTGCGCTTTTCCATCCGGGAGGTTCCCTGGGAAAGAAACTCCTTTTAAAGGTAAGAGATGTCATGGGCAGTGAGGATAAACTTCCCTCAGTATCCCATAGGGCCACGGTGAGAGAGGCTCTCTTCGAGATAACAAGCAAAGGATATGGGGCTACGGTTATTGTGGACGACGAGGGCAAGCTAAAGGGGATATTTACCGATGGCGACCTGCGCAGATTGATAGAGGATCGAGGAGAGGTTGGCGTCCTTTCCCTTCCCATCGCAGAGGTGATGACGAAAAATCCTAAGACCATAGACGCTGACGAGCTTGCCGCCAAAGGCGTCCTTCTGATGGAAAAACATGAGGTTAGCGTCTTGGTAGTGGAAAAGGATGGATTGCCCATAGGCATGGTGCATCTACACGATATGCTCAAGGCGGGGGTGGCCTAACTGAACCTGAAGTCTTATTCTTTGTTGATCAGCCTTGCCTATTTGGGGCTTTTCCCCTATTTAAGAATACGTTATAGGGAGGGGTTTCATCAGAGAATAGGCAAGCTTGCAAAAGGGCAATTTAATAATACAAAGGACAGCCCAATTTGGGTTCACGGCGTTTCCGTAGGGGAAGTTCAGGCCGCCTTCCCTCTCATATATGAGGCCCGAAATGACGGCTGTTCTCTTCCCATATTCTTATCCACCGTGACTTGTACGGGAAAAAAGATGGCCGAAAAGCTGCTTTCTGAGCTCGTAGACGGGCATTTTTACTTTCCCTGGGATGTGCCTTGGATTATAAGGCGTTTTCTCGATGACCTCACTCCCAGGGTTTATGTGGGGCTGGAGACGGAGATATGGCCCTGTCTGCTTCATGAGTTAAAAAAAAGGGAGATACCCTCTTTTTTGGTAAACGGCAGGTTTTCGGAGCGGTCCTTCAAGAAGGCCTGCAGATCCCGCGAGTTTTGGAAAGAGACCCTCGAGTGTTTTTCCAGGATATTGGTCCGTTCCTCCGATGACGCCGATAAACTCTACTATTTGGGCGTTAGTCCGGATAAAATAAAGATCATCGGCGACGTTAAAATTGATGCCTTGCTTTTGAGGCGTGATAGGGTCGACTCCAGCGCTTTGAGGGGTAAATTGCATATAAGCGAGGAAGAACAATGTCTGATAGCCGGTAGTACCCATAACGGGGAAGAAGCCGTTGTCCTCGAGGCCTTTGATTTGGTGAAGAAACAATTTCCAAAAGCCAAGCTGATCTTGGTGCCCAGGCACCCTGAGAGAGCTCGCGACGTGAGCGCTTTGATCGGCGAAAAATTCGGAGTATCATTATATTCCGAATTGAAGGAAAGATGGGATGTTTTGGTGATCGACGAAGTCGGTCTTTTGTTCGAGCTCTATTCTTTGGCCGATGCGGCCTTCGTCGGCGGGAGTTTGGTTCCTAAGGGAGGTCAAAATGTGCTCGAGCCGGCCTGTTTTGGAGTGCCCATAGCCTTTGGCCCCCACATGGAGGATTTTTCGATGCACGCCTCTGAGCTCAGCAAGATCGGTATTGCTCAAGTGGTGGAAGACAGCGCAAGTTTGGCTCGCTTATGGCTGAGTTCCCTGAAAATGAAGACCGAAAGCAGGAAAAGAGCCGTTGAATATGCGGAGAGCCTGGGCGGAGCAGCCGGACTTGCCGTAAAAGAGATACTGGATTGCTTGATAGGTAGAATTTAACGCATTAACAGGAGGGGTTGCTTTGTCTTTTGAGATGTTCGTTCCGGGAAAGGCGTTTTTTGGAATCGGCAGCGTTTCTAAGGTAGGGGATTTGATGGGAGATGGCATAAAAAAGGTCATTATAGTCACGGATAAGAATTTGGCGAAGCACGGTACGGCGAAAAAGGTCGAGCAAATTCTCACAGCCAGAGGGATAGATGCGGTAATTTTCGATTCGGTGGAACCTGAGCCATCTGTCGAAACTACCGACGAAGCTGCTTCCTTGGCCAAAAAATTTGGCGCCCAGGCTGTGGTGGGTCTGGGGGGAGGAAGCTGTTTGGACGTGGCAAAGGCCGTAAGCGTCCTCTTGACAAATGAGGGGTCGGCTGCTAACTATCAGGGCTTGGGATTGGTCAAAAAGCCCGGTGTTTTAAAGGTAATGATACCTACCACGGCCGGTACCGGTTCGGAAGTGACTTTCACCGCCGTTTTGATCAGAAGAAGCGACGGTTTCAAAGGCGGCATCAACGACGAAAAATTGTTTGCCGATTACGCCATATTGGACCCTGAGCTCACGGTGACGGCACCTCCAAAAGTTACGGCCTCCTCTGGGATGGACGCCCTCATACATGCTTTGGAAGCCTATACCAGCAGGTATGCGACTTGGTTCAGCGACATGTTCGCCGAAGAAGCCATAAGAAGAATAGGAAAATGGATCAGGGTGGCCACCTGGAATGGAAGAAACCTGGAGGCAAGAAGCCAGATGCAATACGCAGCCTATATGGCGGGATTAGCCTTGGTCCATGCGGGGGTGGGGGCCTGCCATTCCCTTTCGTATCCTTTAGGGGGGATGTTCGGAGTCGGGCATGGAGTGGCAAATGCCCTGTTAATCCCCCATGTGGTACGGGTCAATGCCTTATGCTGTCCCGAGCGTTACACTGACGTTCTGAGATGGTTGGGATATATTGACGAAGAAGCTAAAATTAATCCAAGAGATGGTGCCTTGCTTTGTGCGGAGGCCCTGGAGGAACTGCTCGAGGATTTAGAGCTGCCTACAACTTTAGAGTCTCTCGGCGTGGGCATCACGGAAAAACATTTTTCTGAGATGGCAGAAAAAGCTTTAGCAGTCAGCAGGCCAATGGAGAATAATCCAAGAGTTTTCGATAAGGATCTTTGTATCAAAATTTATGAGGAGGCGATGAAGTAATGCCGGGTTTTGAGCTGTTCGATCAGAAGGAAATAGACGCTCTGGCAGACGTAATTAAAAGAAAAGTGGTCCATAGGTATTCCTTTCAAGGTGTCAGAGAAGGAATTTACAGGGTGGCCGAATTTGAGGATGCCTTTGCTAAGCGCGTTGGAGCTAAATACGCTTTGGGAGTAAGTAGCGGTTCCGCGGCTTTA
The DNA here is from genome assembly GCA_002385485.1 of Acetomicrobium sp. UBA3949. Classification (GTDB taxonomy): domain Bacteria; phylum Synergistota; class Synergistia; order Synergistales; family Acetomicrobiaceae; genus Acetomicrobium. The sequence goes on from DGDP01000070.1 coordinate 4,101, forward strand.
TACGTTGGGCTCAAGGCATTGGGAATAGGGCCGGGTGATGAAATAATAACCAGTGCCTTTACGTTCATAGCCAGCATCGAAGCAATTCTGGAGTGCGGCGCTGTCCCTGTTTTGGGCGATATAGACGAGAGCCTGAACTTGGACCCCACATCCGTGGAAAGTCTGATAACCGATAGGACTAAAGCTATAATGCCTGTACACATGTTCGGTGCGGCTGCCGATATGGATGCCTTCAGGGAAATTTGTGATCTTCACGGTCTTTACCTGATAGAAGACGCCTGTCAGGCGGTGGGGGCTACGTATAAAGGAAAAGCCTGCGGAGGTTTGGGAATGTGGGGTGCTTTCAGCTTGGATCCCTATAAGGTGATTACCGTCGGCGAAGGCGGAATGATCTTCACCGACGACGAAGAGCTCTACAAGAAGATGGAGTATTATCATGACCATGGCCACATTCATAATGCAAGCATAGAAAGGGGAGCCGAGGGGAAGGCCTGTCTCGGGTTCAATTTCAGGATGAGCGAGCTCCAGGGGGCCTTGGGATTAGTTCAGCTTTCGAAGCTTGATCTCGCCATCGAATCCCAGAAGAAGAATAAGAGAAAGATGTTGGAAGCCATTGGCGACGTCGAAGGTGTTTCTTTGCGGGATCTTCCCGATCGTGATGGCGAGATCGCTTCCCATTTGGTACTGATTTTGCCCGACGGCGATGCTGCCAGGCGATTCAAAAAAGCCTGCGTTGATGCAGGAGCGGGCTGTTCTATTTTGACTGACAACACTTGGCATTACGCCAAACATTGGCTTACTCTCAGAGAGGGCAAATATTATTCCAGGACGCGATGTCCCTTCGATTGTCCCTATGCCGAGGACATGCCTTTGTATCGTCCTATCGAGTGGACTCAAACCGACGAAATTTTGACGCGGTCGGTTATGTTCCCCATCGATGTTGTTATGGACGATGCCAGGATCGAAAGGCTTGTATCGGCCATTAACGCAGGAATAAAGGCCGCACTATAGGTTTTTTGTGGTCCGCTTAGGCGATCCGGCCTTTTACGGTAGGATCGCCTTTTCGCATTTATACATCGACACTTTCCTCTGCTTTGACCCCTGGAAACGGAAGAGGTGAAGCCATTAGATAGGCATCCTCTCCATCTTCGTAATAACGGGAGAGGATGCGCAATTTCTTGAATCCAAATTGCTCGTAAAGCGTTATGGCCGGACGATTGGTAACTCTCACCTCCAGAAGGGCCTTCCTGCAGGTAAGCTCTAGCCCTACTTCGCCCATGGCAAGCAATAGCTGAGAGGCTACCTTGTGACGCCTGAACTCGGGGAGGACTGCCAGGTTCATTATTTTGAGAGCCCTCCCCTCTCGGCGGCATACGCCAAAACCACACAGTTTTCCCCGCCACCATGCCCCAAGGTAAAAGATGCGATCGCCGCTATATTTCAAATCGGTTTCGAAAACAACGTAGGGCCATGGGTTGGGGTGTGCCTCCTTCTCTATCGTATAAATATCGTCCAAATCATGAATATCGCAAAACTCAATATCTACTAGCAACATCTCAGAAATACTCCAATCGCCATTCTCGAAGTTTGTCTCTCTTTTTAATTATAAGCGAATTGGCAAACCTTGAAATATTACGATAAATTGTCGAAGGGGTGGAGAATATGTGCCCTTGCTTATATAATCTAGGTGTAGAATATATAAGAATTTATATTTGACGCCTTCGCTACCTTTCAGCGAGTTGGCAAGAGGTGTTCGGCTTTGGATAAAGGATCTTATCTGGCCATGTTGGAGCAAAGGCACAGGCATTATTTCGATGTCTTCAAAGATCATAAAATTGAAAAAACAACCTTTGATCTATATGCGGAATGCCATGTCAAGACGGAACGCACCGTCTTGGGTTTTTCCCTCGATTCCTACGAGAGTCACGATTACAGGATGGTTAAATGTTACGACAGGCCCGTTTTAAAGGAGATAGAAGGGCTGTGCAGTTGGGTTACATCGCACTGTGATATTTGGGTTAATCCACGGGACGATCATATGTGCACTTTTCTCACCTTAGTGGTAATATTAAGCGAAAAGCCTGCTAGCGATGTCATCAGCTTTTCTAAAAAAGTAAAATATAATCGTTATTTCAAGTTTGGCCTCAGGGGTTGGTGCGAATTGAGATTTTTGCTGGTGGATTTGACGAGTGGTAGAGTTTGGTGTAACGGCAGCGGCAAAAGAGTGAAAGAAGACTTTGAGGTTAAGCCGGCATCGAGCGGTTTCCTTGAAAAAATACTGTTTTGGAGGTGAAGTAATATGAGTGGTGTTTTATTGCTTTTAGTTACCTTTTTGCTTTTTATTTTGGCTTACATATTTTACGGCGGTTGGCTAGCGAAGCAGTGGGGTTTGAACCCTCAAGGGAAGACCCCTGCCCATGAGCTTTACGACGGAGTTGATTATGTTCCCGCAAAGGCACCGGTGCTGCTGGGTCACCATTTTGCTTCGATAGCCGGAGCAGGTCCCATCAACGGTCCCGTTTTGGCCGCCGTCTTTGGATGGTTGCCGGTCACGCTTTGGATAGTCATCGGCAATATATTTATGGGAGCCGTTCACGATTTTGGATCTTTGATGGCTTCCATCAGACATAAGGGGCTGTCCATTGGGGGTATCATCGATGCAAACGTTGGCAAAGGGGCCAAAAGGCTCTTTCTTCTCTTCTCCTGGCTTACCCTGGTTCTCATCATTGCCGCCTTTGCTAATATCGTGGCAGATACCTTTGTGGCTACACCGCAGACTGCCACGGCGTCGCTTTTGTTCATACCGCTGGCCATGGTATTTGGGTTTTCCATATATAGGAGAAACGCGCCCCTGCTGGTGAGCACCCTTGTCGGGCTTGCAGTGTTGGCCCTTTGTATATGGCTTGGGCTTACCTTCCCGATTAAGCTCTCCAAAACGGCGTGGTTAATTTTGATATCATTCTATATAATAGGCGCTTCGGTCATGCCCGTGTGGATATTGCTTCAACCAAGGGATTATCTTAATTCCTTCCTGCTCTATGCCATGATATTGGGAGGTTTTATAGGAGTGATTCTGTATCATCCGACCATTGCGATGCCGGCGGTAACGACCTTCAAACATCCGACTCAGGGATATCTCTTTCCTATGCTTTTTATAACGATAGCCTGTGGAGCCATCTCGGGGTTTCATTCGCTGGTGGCCTCAGGTACCACGGCGAAACAGCTGGATAAAGAGGGGGATGCAAAGGTAATAGGTTACGGCGGCATGCTCATCGAGGGAGCATTGGCCATTTTGGCGACCCTTTCGGCCGTCTATCTCACGACGGATGGTTATGCTACGCTGTTGAAGGGTGGACCCGTAAACGTGTTTTCAACGGGCCTGGCCACTTTCATGACCAGTTTCGGCATTGAGGCTACGGCAGGCAAAACCTTCGTGGCATTGGCCGTGTCGGCCTTTGCTCTTACCACCCTGGATACCGCTGCCCGCCTTGGCAGGTTTGCCTTCCAGGAGTTTTTCCAGGAGACTACAACGGCCGAAGCCGGCAGCAGCGGTAGTTCTTCTTCCGCGATGTCCTTTTTGGCGAACAGATACGTAGCTTCCGTTATAACCATAGGCATCTCGATTTATCTTGCCTTTACAAGTTGGAAAGTTATTTGGCCCATGTTCGGATCGGCAAATCAGCTTTTAGCTGCAGTAGCTTTGCTTGCAATAGCTACATGGCTGGCGAATAAGGGTATGAATAACAAGATGTTGATCGCCCCCATGATCTTCATGTTTATCGTTACCCTGACGGCTCTGATCTTTTTAATCCAATCCAACATAGCAAAGGGTAATTTCATATTAGTATTTTTCGCGGGGCTGCTTTTCGTCCTGGCAATCGTTTTGATCGTATTGAGCTATAACGTACTTTCGGGAAAGAGAAAAAAACAGGAAGCGTAGAAGATAAAAGGTAAATGGAGGGGTCGAAGGAACGGCTTCGAGGCCTTTCTTCGACCCCTTGCTTTATCGGTTCCAGATCTTAAGGGAGGTGAAAGGTGTTGTTCGAAAGAACCTCGGCATTTTTGAAGGATTTCTTTGCCACTTTGTTGAGGCCCATCGACAGAACTCACCCCATGGTCATGAAAGAGGCATATGCAGCTAACGATGCTTTCATGCTGCTTCTTTTCGGAGATCTTCTGGGAATACCCAACCCTGCATCCTATTACACCTTAGAGTTATTGCCCTATTTGGCTGACGAAATAGAGGGCTGGCAACAGCGGATGGCGATAAAAGGAACGGTACTCGAGGAGAAGGCCGCTCAATTTGATTTCTGATGTTAATCATTCGCTCCGTGTGAGCGATATGGGTTAACCAAGCAACTGGAGGGGTGTGAATTTTATTGAATATGGCTGCTTTATTCGACAAAAAATATGTTTTTTTCGGCGGCAAGGGTGGCACCGGTAAGACTACCTGTGCCGCTGCCTTTTCTCTCAAAGCCTCGGAGATGAAAAAAAGGGTTTTGCTCGTTTCGACAGACCCGGCCCATTCCTTGTCGGACATCTACGACACATCCATCGGTCCTAGGGGAGCGCAACTTTCGGACAGCCTGTTTGCCGTCGAAATAGACCCGGAAGTAGAAGCCAAAAAGTACATCGAAGGCATAAAACGACAACTTTCCGGCGTCGTGAGCAATGTTGTCATAGAGGCACTTCAAAAACAAATCGATGCTGCATACATGTCTCCAGGCTCCGAGGAGGCCGCGATTTTCGACAAATTCCTTGAGATAATGGAAAGTTCGGAGGGAAAATTCGACGTGGTGGTCTTCGATACCGCCCCGACGGGACATACTCTAAGGCTTTTGTCTTTGCCCAAGCTTCTGGGGCTATGGATCAATAGCCTGATCGAAAAGCGGAAAAATGCCGTTAAGCTTTTGGAAAAAGCCTCGGGCGTCAAAAACGATGATCCTGTCTTGCGAATACTTCAAAAAAGGAAGAACATGTTTGAAAAGGCTTGGAACATTTTAAGCGATTTCCAGCAGACGGCCTTTGTGTTCGTATTGACGCCGGAGAGGTTGCCCATCTTCGAGACGGAAAGGGCCATACAATATCTGGAGCATTCGGGCATAAAAGTCGCAGGTGTCGTCGTAAATGGCATTATACCGCAAGCAGCGGAGGGCGCTTTTATGAATAAGCGCAGGGAGGTCCAAAACAGGTATATAAGGGAAATACACGGGAAATTTAAAGAAAAAGTATTGGCGGAAATCTATTTGCTCGATGAAGACATCTGGGGAATGGACAATCTAAGACGAATTGCCGA
>DGDP01000070.1:9594-43590 GCA_002385485.1 Acetomicrobium sp. UBA3949
CCCCTACTGCTTTTATGCTATCGCCGAATTCACCTGAAAGGGCTCTAACGTACGCTGAAGGTTTTGCTGCTCCAAGGCTTGCCTTTGAGCGGTTCCCCTTCTACCAATTCCACAAAGCGAGAGTAACATTTCGGACACTTCATTACTGGGGGGACGTCTTCTGTCTCAAATTCATGTTTACAAACGAGGCAACGAAATTTTCTCATGATGACACCTCCCATCTTACCTTTGCCTATATTATACATGACTTCGAGAATTTGTGTTTTACAAAAAAAGAGAAAATATCACCACTAAGAGCAGGGAAGGTATCATATTGAATACCTTGAAGTGTTTTAAATGAAGCAGGGAAAAACCTAACCCCAAAAGCAGCACTCCACCCACTGCCGTTATTTCGTCTATCAAAGCGTTGGATATGAAGCTGTTGAGATAAAAGGCGCCCAGCGTTAAACCTCCCTGATATAACAGTAGCGGTATGGCGGAAAAGAGGACTCCAATCCCTAAAGTAGAAGCCAACGCTATGGAGGACACCAGATCCATCATGGATTTTACCAAGAGCAGGTTGGGCGGTTTCCCCACGCCCTCTTCAAAGGCTCCCAAGATTGCCATCGATCCCATGCAGAAGAGCAGGAAGGCCGTTAAAAAACCTTCCACCAGATGATCTCCTCCGAATTGCCAACCCCTTTCTATCATCCTGGTCCTAAGACCCTTCAGCCCGTTTTGTAACCTATCCTCCAATTCCAAAGCCTCTCCCAATATTGCTCCAAGAAGCAGGCTCAATATCATTATCAGGACGTTTTTGCTCTGCAAAGTCATCTGTATCCCTAGGGTCAATACAGAGAGCCCGATGACTTGAAATGCTACCATTGTGATGCGCTCTGGCAACCTTTTCTTGATAATTAATCCTATTAAGCTACCCGCAATAACAGCCAAGGCGTTTATGACAGAGCCGGCCGCAGGAGTGGCGCTGATGAAGTCGAACATTTAAAAACCTCCTCTTGCTCGAAAGATACATGCAAGAAATTTTACATGGAAGAAGGTATTTATTCTATACTCAACATTAATTCCTGGAAAATCCCCTATTCAGCGATGGCGAAGGCGGTATCGTGAAGCGATTGAGCTTTGCTGATCACAAAAAGCCCCATCCTTCGATCGCAGAGGCAGAAATAGGGCTCGAAGTTTTTTGAAGTTATATTTACCACGTGATTTTGAAGTCCTTCTTCAGGCTTAAGGTTTTTGCTATATTATCGGCGTTCTCGCCTTGGGCGAGCTGCGTAAATATTCCGATAGTTCTTTGAACCTTCTCCTGTTCGAATATGCCCTTTGATTGAGCGAACGTTATGGCCAAAGGAATGATCTGTTCGTAAACTTTAGGCATAGGTGCGAAGGATAATCCCTTTTGCGATAGGATAATAGTGAAAACGCATGGCAATGTTTGGTCCTCTACTGAGGGGTCGTGGGAGGGAAAAAGAAAGATGCCCTCGGGCAAGGGGAGTTTAGAGACGATCCTGGTCCAGTCGTTATTTATCGTTTTGCCGCTCGCTACCTCTATTATTCGCTCTTTGGGAAGATAGGCAATCCATAGCTGCATTATTTCATTGGAGCTGTCTCCTTTAGTGAAGTTCAGCCTCCACAAATATCTTGGAGGTTCCCCCTTGTTTTTCAAGGCGAAAACTTCATGGCGAGACAAGAGATAGCCCTCTATAGTTTTAATCGGGTAGGAACCGGCCGGCGTGCCAAGATGAGCTTGAGCGATTACGCCGTTTTTAACGTCAGCGACTAAATAAAGAGGGCACTTTTTTGCGGTCGTAACGGTAAGTGCCCAAGCACCAGTTTCGGCCAAAGGCATAAACAGGAAGAAAAAGACAACGAAAATAGAAAGAAGTGCTTTTTTCACCGGCAAAATCTCCCTTCATATTTAGAGGTTCGTTATTTTAACGATCTCGGATATATTTACGTTTCTGTAAAGATCTTCTACGGTAACCCCCAGCAAAGGATGCTTCCATTTGGGACATATTTGAAACAACGGCACTATTACGAAAGGTCTTTCCTGAAGGCGCGGATGGGGTATTGTCAATTCGTCGTCTCTATAGATCAAATTGTCCATAAATAAAATATCAAGATCTATTTCCCTTGGCCCCCATCGCATTCGTTGCTTCCTTCCCATCTTTAACTCTATGCTTTTAAGAAGTCGCAGAATTTCCTTCGGTTCCGTGTCGCTTTCAGCCATAAGGCATGCATTTAAAAAATATGGTTGCTCCTTTACTCCGAAAGGGGGAGTTTCGAAGACATCGCTTTGTCTTTTTACTATAAAACCGGCGTTTTTAAGCAGCTGTACCGCCGTGCGCAGGTTGTTCAAACGATCTCCCATGTTGCTGCCAAGGCTGATTCCTACAGCTTCCATGCCCATCAGGCCCTTTGAATGGCGCTTATCATGGTAACGACTTGTTTGTTTTCCAGGACATCGTGAACTCTAAGAATCTCTATGTAATTTAAAGCACAATATGCTGAAATAGCCAAAGTGCCGTAGAGCGCCTCCTCCGGTCCTTTGCATCCTAATACTTTGCTAATGGTTCCCTTTCTCGAATGCCCTATTAAAATTGGCCTTCCCAGAGACCTGAACTCCCTGATGTTTTTCAATATGCACAGATTATCCTCGTTTCTTTTACCGAACCCCAACCCTGGATCCAGGACGATCTGTTCTCTTTTTATCCCAGATTTTGCGGCCAATGCCATCTTATCCTCAAAAAACTCCTTTATTTCTCCGATTACGTCGTCATATCTCGGGTCTTTTTGCATGTCCTTCGGCGTGCCCTTTATGTGCATTATTATTACGGGAACCCCAAGGCGGGCAATTGTATCCGCCATGTTGGAATCAAAGGATAGTCCCGATATGTCGTTTATTATATCAGCTCCTGCCTCGACGGCGGCCTCGGCTACGTCAGCTTTATAGGTGTCGACGGATATCACTGCCTCGGGAAAGTTTTTTCTTAAGGATTCTACGCCTGGGATCAATCTTTTCATTTCCTCTTCGAGGGACAGGGGCTCCGCTCCAGGCCGGGTTGATTCTGCTCCGATGTCTAAAATGTCTGCACCGTCTTCTATCATTTTCTCCGCCCTTTTAAGCAGAGTCTCTCTGTCGTCTCCTATCCTGCTTTGGGGGTAAAAAGAATCGAAAGTCAAATTTAAGATGCCCATAATCAAGGGCCTTTCCCCCAGGTTCAGCTTGCGGTTTTCCGGTAACATTAAGGTTCCCATGATTTCGACCTCCCTGCTGTGTATTTTTTATAATTTTTTATAAAAGGTTTACACCCATTCGCTCGTGAAGTTTTCTAAATGTTTCGTTTGATTGAGCAGGGTTAGGCAATAGCCTCTAGCTTCGTCGTGCACGATTATACTGTATGAAGCTGTATCGACGTGTATCCGCCAAAAATAGGGATCGGATATTTGAATGCATGCTGCTATCAAAGGTTTAAGTACGGCACGATGGCTGACGATTAATAAAGTCTTTTCTCTGTGCTTTTGTACCAAAAATTCCAAAGTGGAGAAAGCTCTCTTTTGCACGTCCGAAATGCTTTCGGCGTTCGGAAGTTTGAGGCGTTCCGGAGATTTTATCCACAGGCTCCATTCTTCTGGGTATTCCTGCATTATCTCCTTCTTTCTTCTCCCTTCCCAGGGGCCAAGAGATATATTGGTAAAGCCCTGCAGTGACGTCACGGGGATATTACCCATTCTTTGGGAAACAATTTGAGCGGTTTCCGCGGCTCTTTTCAGGGGGCTTGTGAATATGAAGTCCACCTTTCCCAAATTTGCTATCTCCTCTGCCAAAGATTGGGCTTGTCTGACACCATTTTTGTTTAAAGGAAAGTCGCTTCGCCCTCTGAATAAACCCTCTACATTTCCTTCACATTCTCCGTGTCGGACGAGTATAATTTTGGTTGTTTCAGCCGGATCTGCCATTCTATCATCCTCCAGGGTACGGGTCTTCGTTCAGATAATTTTACACCTAAATTCAGCCAAAACGCAGGATAGGGATGTCGTAAAACTTGTGCAATTCATCGGGGCCGCCCAAAGAGAGCTTTATTTGACCTGTCTTGACAATTCGCATATAAAGTTGCTAATCTATCTTGCGGACAATTAGCACTTAAAGGGTGTAAGTGCTAATTCGGTTCCCGGCTCCGGGGGGTGATAAGATGTTGACGGAGCGACAGTTGGAAATATTGTATTCTGTAGTTCACGAATATATACGGACAGGAGAGCCCGTAGGATCGAGGACTATATCTAAAAAATACCTTACCAATAGGAGCGCTGCGACGATCCGCAACGAAATGGCAGATTTGGAGGAAGCGGGATTTTTGCACCAGCCCTATACATCGGCGGGACGTGTGCCGACGTCTAAGGCCTATAGGGTATATGTGGACATGATACTTCAGAGAGGCTCGCTCCAAGTTCCCGCAACTGCCCGAGAGAAACTCAGGTCTTTAAAGGAAGAAAAAAGAAGCATAGAGAACATGCTGTCCTATTTGACTCAATTATTGGGCAGCATTACCCATTACATATCGCTTGCAGGCATAACCGTGCTGAACGATGTAACTTTAAGCAGATTGGATCTGGTCAAAGTGGACAGTCATCACGTGCTCCTCGTTATAATACTCGAAGGCGGGCTCGTGCATCACGACATAATCAGGACGGAGCGCGATGTCTCACAGGAAGAGCTAAATGACTTGACTTCCTATCTCAATGGGGTTATAGCTGGGCGTACCTGGCTTGAAGCGAGGGATCTCATTAGAGAAAGGGTTTTCAGGGAGCTGGTTCATTATACTGAGATATGTATGCAGACCCTTGATGAGGTAGATTATGTGTTAAAAGAGTCCCGTTACAGGTTTTTTACGGGAGGAACCAGCAACATACTGTTGTTGCCAGACTTCAGGGATACGGAGAAGCTGCGCTCCCTGCTAGTCCTCCTTGAAAATGAGGAGGAATTTGCAAAGATCGTCGATGCCTGCGCTACCGATGAACCTATTTCCGTTATAATCGGGGACGAAAATCCCGTCAATGCTATGAAGGATTGCTCTCTGGTCCTGGCCAGTGCCGAAAGCGGGGTTAAGAGAACGATTATAGGAGTTATAGGGCCGGTCAGGATGGACTACGAAAGGACGATTGGAGTGCTGGAACTTCTCTGCGAACAGCTTTTAAACTAAGATTGCAAGAAGGAGGAATTGCGAGTTGTGCCGTGAAAATTCGAAAGCAAAGCCCTGCGAAGAGGTTTCGCAAGAAAAGCTTTGCTGTAAAGATCAAAACGATGAAGTCGAAGATTTCTTCGATATGGCCGATGAAGGCGACTTTAATGTAGAAGAGCTTATGAAGGAAAAGGCTGACCTCGAAGGGGAGTTGGCCGATTTAAAGAGACAATACGAGGCCTTGTACAGCGAAGCGGCTAGAATAAAAGCCGACTTTCACAATTACAAAAGAAGGACAGAGTCCAATATCGAAAGGCTAAGGAATTCGGCTCTAACCGAGATTATGCTCGAGCTATTGCCCGTAGTCGATAACTTCGAACGGGCATTGATCTGCGAGGAGGGCAAAGACACTCCCCTTTATAAAGGTGTTTCTATGATCTATCGACAGCTTTTGAGCGTTATGGAAAAATTTGATATGGTTCCAATTAAAAGCATCGGGGAAGCCTTTGATCCATCTTTGCACGAAGCCGTCGCTGTAGAGGAGATATCCGATACAGAACTGGACGGAAAGATCGTCAAAGAGATCCAGCGAGGATATGTCTTAAAGGGAGAAGTCATCAGACCGGCAAAGGTAATAGTGGGCAAATTGACCGATGAAACAGAAGAAGAGGTGGGTAAAGATGAGTAAAGTCGTGGGAATTGACCTGGGAACGACTAACAGCGTAGTTGCGGTTAAAGAAGGAGATAATATAACAGTTATTCCAAGTGCTGAGGGAAGCAGATTAACGCCTTCGGTGGTAGCTTTTACCAAGGATGGAGAGCGCCTTGTTGGCCAGTTGGCCAAAAGACAGGCGGTTATAAATCCGGAACGTACTATCATGTCGATAAAAAGGAAAATGGGTAGCGACTATAAAGTCAAAATTGACGGCAAAGAATACACTCCACAAGAGATCTCGGCCATGATCCTGCAGAAGCTGAAAAAGGACGCCGAGGATTATTTGGGCGAGGAGGTAACAAAGGCAGTCATAACGGTTCCGGCCTATTTTACCGATGCCCAAAGACAGGCAACGAAGGACGCAGGCAAGATCGCCGGTTTGGAGGTTCTTCGAATAATTAACGAACCCACGGCAGCCTGTTTGGCCTACGGCATGGATAAGGGCGGAGAGTTTAAGGTGCTCGTCTTCGACCTGGGGGGAGGTACCTTTGACGTCTCCATACTGGACGTAGGAGAGGGAGTTTATGAGGTCATGGCCACCAGCGGGGATAACCATTTGGGTGGCGACGACTGGGATCAGCGGCTGATGGAATGGATGATCGCCGAGTTTAAGCGTAAAGAGGGTGTCGACTTAAGCAAGGACAAGATGGCCCTTCAGAGGCTCCGTGAGGCGGCGGAAAAGGCAAAGATAGAGTTGTCTTCCATGTCGGAGACGACAATATCACTTCCCTACATCACTGCCGATCAGAATGGACCTAAACACCTGGAGCTTGAAATAACCAGGGCTAAGTTCGAGGAAATGACAGCAGACCTGCTGGAAAGGGTTGTCGGTCCGGTACAAAAGGCTCTATCCGACGCCGGTCTTACTCCGGATCAGGTGGACAAAATATTGTTGGTCGGAGGTTCCACGCGCATGCCTATGGTGCAACGCAAGATAAAGGAACTTCTGGGCAAGGAGCCGACGAAGGGGATAAATCCCGACGAATGCGTGGCTGTAGGCGCGGCAATTCAAGGTGCCATTTTGGCGGGCGAACACAAAGACATCGTTTTAGTGGATGTCACTCCTCTGTCCTTGGGCGTCGAAACCCTGGGAGGCGTCTTTACGAAGATCATCGAAAGAAATACGGCTATTCCCGTGTCGAAGAGCCAAATATTTACTACTGCCGTGGATAACCAGACGCAGGTAGAGATACACGTTTTGCAGGGAGAAAGGCCAATGGCAGCGGATAACGTTTCTTTGGGCAGGTTCTTCCTTGACGGCATACCTCCTGCACCTCGCGGAGTGCCTCAGATAGAGGTAACATTTAACATAGACGTCAACGGCATCCTAAATGTTACGGCCAAAGATCTCGCCACAGGTAAGGCGCAGCACATTACCATTCAGTCATCCAGGCTGTCGGAGGACGAGATAGAGCGCATGCGAAGGGAAGCGGAGGCCAACGAAGAGGCCGACAGAAGAAAAAGAGAACTTGCCGATGCGAGAAACGAAGCCGATAGCGCAGTCTATAACGCCGAAAAACTGCTCAAAGAGTTGGGAGATAAAGTAACTCAAGAAGAAAAGGACAAAGTGGGGTCCAAGATAGAAGCCGTCAGACAGGCCTTAAGCAAGGATGACGTATTGGCGATCAAGTCCGCCTGCGAGGAGCTGACGAAAGATCTCAACGAGTTGGCTGTCAGGCTCTATTCCCAGGCTTCGCAGGGAAAAGCAGGAGTTGGAACAGCCGAAGAAGGCCCACAGCAGAGCGGTTCCGGTGATGGTTCGACTGTAGATGCTCAATATAAAGACCATGGGCAGGCCTAAGAGGTGACCAAAATTGGCAGGTCCCTCTAAGGGGAAGGATTATTATGAAATATTAGGCATAGGAAGGGACGCCTCGCAAGAGGAGATAAAGAGGGCGTACAGAAAGCTGGTGCGTCAATACCATCCTGACGCCAATCCCGGAAATAAAGAGGCGGAGGAAAGGTTCAAGCTCATTAACGAAGCTTATGAGGTATTGAGCGATCCGCAAAAAAAGGCCCAATATGATCAATTTGGCTTTGTGGGCGACGTGCCGCCTCAGGGCGGCGAGGGCCCCTGGGATTTTGGCGGATTTGGAGACCTTTTCGGAGACCTCTTTGGTGATTTTTTTGGAGGATTCGGGTCAAGGAGAGACGCCAGAGCACCGCAAAGGGGCATGGATCTGGAGATGCCTCTGACCGTTACGCTGAGGGAGGCGGCTTTCGGTGCGTCTAAAGTGGTGTATATCCCCAGATGGGAGAACTGCAGGACCTGCGGCGGCAGTGGAGCGGCTCCCGGAACTTCTCCGGAACGTTGTCCCCATTGCGGTGGAAAGGGGCAGGTGGAGTCCAGGTCCAGGAGTCCTTTTGGAGAATTTGTAACCGTAAGGACCTGTCCCCATTGCGGTGGTTCGGGGAAAGTCATCAAAAACCCTTGCAAGGAATGTGGTGGCCGGGGCAAGACAAGGGTCAGGCATAAAGTGGAAGTTAACATTCCCCCCGGCATCGATACCGGCATGCGCCTCAGGATAAGGGGAGAAGGCGAGGAAGGCAGAAACGGCGGACCGCCGGGAGACCTCTACTTGGTGATAGAAGTGGAGGAGGACCCCGTCTTCAAGAGGCAGGGAGACGATCTCCACGTGAGGGTGGAGGTTCCCTTCCCTATAGCGGCCTTAGGAGGCAAGATATCCGTTCCCACTCTTGACGGAGAAGAGGAGATGGAGATAAATCCAGGCACGCAGTCGGGCTCCATTAAAAGATTGAAGGGTCTGGGCATGCCTCGACAGAGGGGCAGCGGGAGAGGTGATCTGATAACTCACATAAACATTGCCGTTCCCCGTAATCTCACCGACAAACAAAGGGCATTAATTGAGGCCTTGGCCATGGAGATGGACGTGCCAATAAAGGCCTCAGGGCTGTTCGATAAGATTAAAGGCCTTTTTGCCCAGTAACTTCTTCAAAGTGGACGATAGATTCCGTTAAAATCGACTCAAGGGGAGCGAATGCTCCCCTTGAGTTTTCAGGAATGCACATTGATACGGAGATGATACTTATGGGTAATGAATCCTTCTGGTGGTATATTATTTTACGATCTAAATCTGATTGCGAGGAACTCTTTTACTACATCGCCCAAATGTCTGATAGCATGGGGTCTGAAGTTTACGAAAAACAAAATTGTATCGAGGCTAAGATATATTATCGATCCGATATAAACATTGAAGATTGTGTTAGAAAAGTATCGTCGTTGCTGGAAGGATTTGAAGGGGTGGATATCATTGAAGTGGGTGAAGCAAGATGGCATCCCTGGCTTAAGAAGCACTTAGAGGCCTTCCCTCCACTTCCCATCGGGAAGGGTTTGGTCGTATTGGCGCCGTGGCACAAAGAAGATGCTCCAAAGGACAGAGTTCACATTTATATAGAACCTGGAACTGCCTTTGGAACGGGTTATCACGCAAGCACCCAAATTGCTCTGGAGCTTCTTGAGAGAAACTTGAAGTCGGGATGGAAAGTTTTGGATGTGGGAACAGGTTCGGGCATACTTGCCTTAGCTGCGCTCAAACTTGGGGCCTCTGAGGTCGTGGCAAGGGATGTTGATCCGGCCGTTAGGGAGGAAGTCGAAAAGAACATGATTTTAAATGACATAATCTCTGGGCTTAAGTTTGAAATTGGGGATGGAGTCAAGGGATTGAAGGAGAAAGTTGATCTTATAACGGCAAATATACTATACGAGCCCTTGGTTTCTATGTTAACTTCGTTTAGTAGGTTGATTTGCGACCATGGCCTTATAATACTATCGGGCCTGCTGTTTAAGGAACGGGACTCTTTCATCGATGAAATGGCCAAGGCAGGACTTACGATGGTTGAGGAACTTTCAAAGGAGGAATGGTGGGGTGTCGTTGCCTCGCGCCAGGTTAGATAGGGCGGAAAAGATTTCCGACAATATGTGGTCCTTGGACTTGAAGGAATCCCATCATCTCGTTCATGTAAGGAGATGTCGAATTGGAGAGGAGTTCGAAGGGCTGCTGGAGGGAAGGAAACTTCTTCTTAAAATAGAAGGCTACGAGCAGGGGAGGGTAATCGCCAAGGAAACGGGCAAACTTCCGATATACGAGAGGTCAAGACAAATCTCGCTGTTGATAGCCCTTGTTAAAAACAATGCCTTCGAAGACATATTGAACCATGCCACGGAGTTAGGCGTTGCGGAAATTATTCCTATTCTTGCAGAACGATCCGTGGTGCAGCTTAAAGGACAATTAACGAAAAAGATGGAAAGATGGCGCAGGATAATCGCTGAGGCCACTAAAATAAGCGGTATAGGTAATCCGCCACTTTTACACACTCCCTTGAAGGTTTGGGATTTAAGGGATGAGAGCTTGCCATCGTTGCGCCTGTTGGGCGCTTTGACCGACGATGCGAAACCGCTGGGAAGCGTCAATATCAAGGAACAGGAAGATGTCGCCTTTGCCGTTGGCCCCGAAGGAGACTGGACGGAAGGGGAAATGGCGTATTTTGCGAGGTTGAAATTTCTTCCCGTCTCCCTTGGTCCCAACATATTGCGTGCCAATACCGCTGCCATAGCCGGTTTGTCTTATATTATTTTATGCGCAGAGGGTGTTTAGTTTGACTTCGCTAAAGGGCATCAGGGTAAAGATTAGGACATTAGGATGCAGAACGAATATCTACGAGGCAGAGGCTATCGCCGACTCCTTTCGCAGAGAGGGAGCTGTGATATCCGAAGACCTGTTCGATGTAGGCATTTTGGTAAGTTGTGCCGTGACGAAAACTGCCGAGAAAAAATGCAGACAATTTCTTCGCCAGCTGAAGAGAGAATCGCCCGACGCCCTGATCGTTTTGTGCGGTTGCTACGTGCAAGCTCTTACCGAGGAAGAGCTGTCGTCGCTGGGAGCCGATCTTTATGTGGGAAACAGGCTGAAGTCGGATCTTCCCGGGATCGTAGCCAAGATGCTCAACGATCCCACCGAGAGGCCTCTTTTTTTAAAAAAGGACGTGTTGAGCAACGACAAGTGGGATGCTTTGGAGTTATCGCGGGTTACCTTTCACACCAGGTCTTTTGTAAAGGTGCAAGACGGCTGCAATCGATTCTGTTCTTATTGCATAGTCCCCTTTTTGAGAGGTCGTCCGAAGAGCCGTAGCGTGGAGGAAGTGACGGAAGAGGTAAAGAGGTTGGTCGACCAGGGCTGTAAAGAGGTAGTGCTTACGGGGATACACCTGGGATTGTATGGATATGGATGCGATTTCGACCTTGGAGACCTGATTAATGCCTTATCTAGGATCGAAGGCTTGAGAAGGCTTCGTTTTGGTTCGATAGAGCCCCATGCTTTAAGCGACGGGCTGATCGACGTTTTGGCTGAAAGCGATATCTTTTGCCGCCACCTTCATGTGCCGCTTCAAAGCGGGGACGATAGAATCTTGAGCTTGATGCAGAGGGGCTACAGTGTCGAGGATTTTATTAACATAATTCGAAAGATAAGGCGCAAACTGGGGGACGATGTTCATATAAGCACCGATATAATAGTAGGGTTTCCCGGAGAAGACGAAGATGCCTTCCAAAACACCTTAAACCTGGTTGACGCACTGGGCATGGGAAGAGTCCATGTCTTTCCCTTTTCTCCCCGCCCCGGAACGAAGGCTTACGATATGCCCGGACGACTGGAGGGACGAACGATCAAATCGAGGGTCGTAAGGGCTACCGAAAGGGGAAGGCTGTCTTTGCAGCGCTATGCTCAAAGGTGGTTAAATCGTAAGGTCGACATATTGGTCGAACATAACGACGGCGAAAGAGTTAGAGGTCTTTCCAGGCATTTTTTGGAAGTAGAATCGTCGCTGGATCAGATACCGTCGCCCTCTGTCGAGGCCTTTCAAAATGGGGGAATCGGTTTTGAGTGCGAAGTTTGTGTATTAGAGGCAAAGCATGGTATCTTATACGGTGTCTCATCCGTCGAGAAAGATCTATTATCTGAAAGGGGAGTTTATCGTGAATAAAGACGATTTAGCGAGCATCGTAACTAAAATTACGAATATTCCATGGAACGCTCGTAATGTAGAAAGAGTCCTGTCGGCTCTATTGGTGTCGAGCAACTTTTGGGATATCGTTTCCTTCAGTTTTGAACCGTTGCCGGCTGTGGCGGCTGTCTTGAGGACTTTGGCCGAGGAGGGTATCGTCTTCTTTTCCGAGCTTGGAGTTGAGCTGACCGACAGGGGGCGCAGGTTTATAGAAAGGGAAAAGATATTCCCCCTTCATTCTCACGCCTGTCCCCGTTGCGAAGGAAGAACAGTGGTTATAGACGAATTCCAAGAGGCCTTTGGCAAGTTCGCGAAGATTCAGCTCGACAGGCCTGAAGCGATCATAAAGTTCGATCAGGGATACGTGACGCCCGATACCACTTTCGCCCGCATAGCCCTTGCCGACAGCAGGGGCGACTTGAGGGGCAAGAGGGCTTTGGTATTGGGCGATGACGATCTCGTTGGCATAGCCCTGGGGCTTACAGGGTTAGTTGAAGATATCGTGGTCTTAGAACTCGACGAGCGCATCATAGACTTCGAGCAAAGGGTGGCATCTCAATACAGTTTGCCTTTAAAGGCGTTAAAACATGACTTGAGGAAGCCTCTGCCCGAAGAGTTGTTGGGAAGTTTCGACGTTTTTTTCTGCGACCCCCCAGAGACGGTAGAGGCATTGGATGCCTTTGTGGGTCGGGGCGTAGTGGGGCTTAAGGGCCTTGGCGGTGCAGGCTATTTCGGTATTACTCATGCCGAAAGCTCTTTTTACAAATGGCGCTTGCTCGAGATGGCTTTGCTGCAGAGAGGCTTGGTGATCAGCGATATAATCACTGATTTTAACGTATACATGAACTGGGAATACGTCGACGAGATGTTGGCCTGGGATTTGGCGCCGGTCAAACAGCCTCCCCATCGTAATTGGTATAAGTCATCGATGATCAGAGTGGAGGTTGTGGAGAAGGTCGAAGTGCCCAACGAAGACCTTACTGATCGCGATATCTACAACGATCCGGAAAGTTCCACTACCTAGTAAATTTTTCTCTGCCCGATGGAGGTGTCCCTTTGGAGGGTGTTATCTTAGGAATCGACCTTGGGACGAGGTATTCCATAATGGCTGTCGTTGACGAAAGAGGGTCGAGGGTCGTCAAAAACCGGTGGGGCGAGGACAGGACCTCTTCCTATGTGGCGTACGGCGATGACAAGCTATATGCTGCCAATGAAGCGGCGTCCCTGTTTTGCCTTCGTCCGGATAGAGCTTGCCCAGATCTGAAGCGACGTTTAGGAGCTTCAAAGGGCATTCGTCTGGGAGACAGATTCTTTAAACCTTCAGAGCTTCTGCAGGTCCTTTTGATTTACTTGAGGGAGGATGCTGAGGCTTTTTCGCATTCCCTGGTTAATGGATGTGTTATAGCTGTGCCCTCCTCTTTCGATTTCAAGCAAAGGGAGATTGTCAGGGACGCTGCCCGTATGGCTGGTTTTTGTGGGGTAAAGCTGGTAAACGAGCCAACGGCTATAGCCATGTCATCGGAGGCGGAGGGCTGTCTTCTGGTCATCGATTTCGGAGCAGGGAGTGCGGACATTTCCGCCATCGAGAAGAAGGACGGTTTTTGTCATGTCTTGGACAGCGTGGGGAACGCAGGCTTTGGCGGCGCGAGCCTTGATAAAATCGTAGCCCGGCACCTATGGAGATTGATAGACAAAAGGGAAGATCCTGAGAGGGATGAAAGATGGCCCCTGCTTTTGGCTGAAGCAGAGAGGATAAAGGAGGCCCTGTCCTTCTCAAATAAAGCTTACTGGTGCCCAAGGGCCAGCGGCTTCGAATGTAGCGACGACACTTCGATAACGGTTAGTCGCGAGGACATAGAGGGGTTGCTTGAGCCAAATATCGTTTCTTTTCTCGACATGGCGAAAGATATGTGGAAACAGTACGAGTGTCAGACAGTTCTGTTGGCCGGCGGTTCTTCGCGAATTCCTCTTTTCAGGAGATTGCTTTCCCGCTTCCTTGGAGAAGCTTTGAACATCAGAGTTTGTCCCGATGAAGCAGTGGCTCTTGGAGCAGCGCGGCTGGCAAGAGGCGAAGGGAAGGCGTTAATCGACGTTTTGTCCTGTGATCTTTGTATAGGAACGGCAGAAGGCGGAGTTACGGTCATAGCTTCAAAGGGTACGCCTTTGCCGCTTAAACTTACAAAGCGGTTTATGGTTGTAGGTGCCGGGGCGATAGACACGGAAGTTTTGCAGCGCAAAGAATATGGCCTCGAAGTAAGGGACGAACCCCTTTGTTCTCTGTCCATAAAGGAAGCTAACCCCGGGGATGTAGTAAAAATAGTTTTTAACGTAGATGTCAGCGGGATTTTAAATATAAAAATAACCAACGATAAGGGCAAGTTATATATGAGTCGTGATGTAAGCGTACGGGGGCTTTACTCGCAGAATAGTTCGTCGGAGGAGCGCAAGAAAAAGATAATTGAGCTCGAAAAGAGTATAGCCCCCTTTTCTTGTCTTTTCGACCCTAACCTGGAGCGGAAAGTGAAGGAGCTTTTTGATGACCTGAAAGTTCTGCAGGATGCAGAGGAAGAATTGTGGCAGGATGCTGTGTCCATTCTTGAATCGGTCGTCGATAGAATTTCTCGGGCGGTGAAAAACAGGTGAAATCAATAGAGGCCAGTTACAGGCTGTTGGATTTGCCCCCCGGAGTCGATTTTTCGGAAGTAAAAAAAGCCTTCAGAAAAAAAGCCCTTCTTTGCCATCCCGACTTGGCAGGAGAGGAGCACGCCTTTCGATTTCAGCAGATTAACGAAGCCTATGCCGTTTTGAAAAATGCTTTGACCAACAGGCAATCTGTGAAGGTTCGCTTTAGCGAGGATATAGCCGCTAAGGAGCGTGCCCGCGAGTTTTTAATAAAAAAAGAGATAGAAGATATATTAAGCGAAGCCCTCCTCGATATGTCTAAACTTATAAGAACGGTTGGAAGGGACGAAAATTTGGGGCTCTCGGCTTTGCTTTTGCGCATGCAAAGTAAGCACCCCGAAGTCAGGTTTATTGCTGCAGGCCATCTGAGAAAACTGCAATGGGAAGATGGATATGCAGCAGAGCTGGCCGGGGCAGTTTCGGCCATTCCCTTCGATGATTGCTTCGTGGACTTATTTCTCGAGTTTTTTAGCAAGGCTCCTTTGTGTGTTCAAAAAAGCCTTCTTCCAGAGCTTGCAAAGAACGCAAGTGCCGACGAGGAGAGGGCCTGCATAAAGATTTTGAATTGGGGAAGGAAAGTTGGATGGAACGATGACGCTTTG
Organism: Acetomicrobium sp. UBA3949; assembly: GCA_002385485.1. Lineage (GTDB taxonomy): Bacteria > Synergistota > Synergistia > Synergistales > Acetomicrobiaceae > Acetomicrobium. The sequence goes on from DGDP01000070.1 coordinate 24,792, forward strand.
GTTTCCTTTTTGATCCATCCTTCTCCGCGAGTTCTTTCCATCGCTCTTTCGATGCTTTCTTCTCTTGAAGAGCTACCTTTGAAAACCATGTTATATTTGATAAAAAGAAAAGAAGAAGAAGTGCTACTTCCTATACTTAAAAAACTGCGGGGCAGCAAGCATTTTCCCCATATGCGATCTGCGGTTGCCGACTTGGCGACCAACCATCCGTCCTTAAGCGTTCGAGCCTGGGCAAATTGGGTTGTAGATAAGGGAAATGTAAGGTAAAATATATCGAAAGATGCGGAGGAATGACGGGTGGCAGGTGAATGCGTTTTTTGCAAGATAGCGAGGGGCGAGATGAAAAGCGATGTGGTTTACGAGACGGCCGATGTCATGGCGATCAAGGACATAGCGCCGCAAGCGCCCCATCATTATTTGATAATTCCTAAAATGCACATACCGACCTCTCAAGATGTCAGCGACCCTACCCTGTGGGCCAACTTAATGGATGCCATCGCTTCGGTTGCATCCATGATGGGTTTGAGCGAATTGGGGTACAGGGTTGTAATAAATTGTGGGAGCCAAGCGTGTCAGAGCATATTTCATCTTCACCTCCATCTTCTATCAGGACGTAAATTCGGATGGCCCCCCGGGTAGTTTTGTTTTGGTGGCGAAAGGGGGGATAAAGATGACTACGGTTTACAGAAGAGAAAACGAGTCCATAGATGATACTTTACGTCGCTTTAAAAGAGAAGTAAAAAAGGTTGGAGTTCTTCGAGATGCCAGGAAGCATGAGCATTACGAAAAGCCCAGCGAAATAAGGAAGAAAAAGAAGTCAAGCCCCAAGAGACGCAGACCATAAGTTCTGATTAAGCGTTGAATTCAATCAAAAGAGGAAGGCCTAACTGCCTTCCTCTTTTGATTTTATCTCATAGGAAGCTGTGATTGCTCCCCCCTTTGTTTTTTAGAAGATGATACAAAAAGACCAAGCCTTAGGGGCAATTTTAATCTTCCAGACCTCTTAGCTTTTTTAAAAAAACCATTACACTATATATAGACATATTCAATAACATAAACCATATAGGTAGGGTGTCTCGATGCGTTGTCCTAAATGCAACTATGAAGACAGCAGGGTCATAGAGACTCGATCGGTAGAAAATGGCGGGGTCATACGAAGAAGAAGGGAGTGCCCCGGTTGCGGGAATCGCTTTACCACTTACGAAAGGGTCGAGAGGAATAAAGTGCTTCTGGTGGTGAAGAAGGACGGTCGAAGGGAGGTTTTCGACAAACAAAAGGTTTTAAGGGGCATGGTGCGCGCCTGCGAGAAACTTCCCGTTTCGCTCGAAACGCTGGAAAACGCCGCTTCGTCAATAGAAGAAGAGCTTTTTGGCATGGGCGTCGGCGAGGTGCCGAGCTCCTTGATTGGCGATATGGTTGCCAATTCTCTAAAAGAAATCGATCATGTCGCTTACGTCAGGTTTGCCTCCGTGTACCGCGAGTTTACCGATCTGCAAAATTTTATCGAGGAGATATCTAAGCTTTTGGGAAAAGAAGAAGGAGGGAAAGATAGACGATGACTTCAACCGTTAGGTCAGATCATAGCCGGAACATAGGATACGGAAAGCAGCAATTCCTCTTCGATCGGGGGGAGTCCACCGATTTAGCTTTGATGGTGGAGACTCATTCCAAGGACGAGAGATGCCCCTGGGATGCTGCTAGGATAAGGGACGCACTTATCAGGGAGGCGGGTGTAGATCCGGATACAGCTTTTTCCATAGCGGCGGAGATAGAAGAAGAGGTCTTGCGTTGCGGTAAGGATAAGCTTAATACCTCGATCATAAGGGAGATGGCAAATGTAAAGCTATTCCAAAGGGGATTGGACGTTTCCTTGGTTGATCATTCGAGGGTTGGGATACCCCTTTACGATCTGGAGGCCATGATGTTCTTCCCCAACAAGGAGAACAGCAACACTGCCTATAACCCCGAGTCCATAAACCTGACCATTGCCGAAAGGATAATAAAGGATTATGCCCTTAGCAAGCTCTTTTCTTCGGACGTGGCGTCAGCTCATTTGGCCGGAGATATTCATATTCATGATCTTGGGATGGTGATAAGACCTTACTGTAGCGGGCAAAGTCCTGCCTACGTTGCCAAGTTCGGATTGAACCTTCCCTCCATTACGAGCGTTTCTTCGCCGGCAAAACACCCCGACGTTTTTCTGGCACATATTTTGAAAATGACGTCGGTACTGCAAAACAATTTCGCCGGTGCCATTGGCTGGGATGCCATGAATATGTTTTTCGCTCCCTATCTTGAGGGGTTGAGCGACGAGGATATACGACAGCTCGCTCAGATGTTGATATTCGAGTTTAATCAGCTGGCAGGCGGGAGAGGCGGACAGGTCGCCTTTACCGACATCAATCTGTACTACGAAATACCGAAGCACTTCCGCGATGTGCCGGCCATTGGGCCTGGGGGAGAGTACACTGGAAAGACCTATGGCGACTACGCCTCCCTTTCTAAACGCTTTTTGAAGGCTTTATTTGAAGTTTATCTGGAAGGGGACAGTCGGGGGCAGCCTTTCTTTTTCCCAAAACCACTTCTTCACATCACGGACGCCTTTTTCGAAGAAGCCGGATGGGAGGAGATGTTGGAGCTAGCCTCCCTTGTAGCCGCGGAAAAGGGAAATACCTATTTCGTGTTTGATCGGGGAGGGGTTACTAAGCTTAGTGAATGTTGTCGTTTATCCTTTGAACTTACCGAGGAGGATTTGTTGGAAGCCAAGACCCCCTGGAGGATGCGATATTCTGCTTTGCAGAACGTTACCATAAACCTGCCCCGCATCGCCTACCGGTCTCAGGGAGACACGAGGACCTTCTTTGGTTTATTAGAGGAGCTTATGGAGCTTGCCCTAAAGGCACACATTCAAAAGAGAAACTTCATCAAGAATTTGCTCGATTTAAAGGATAAAGGCCCTTTGTCGCTTTTGAGCGTGGCCTACGATGGCGAGAGCTACTTGAGGATGGAAAAGGCAAGCCACTTGATCGGATTGCTTGGGCTTAACGAGACGGTACAGGTCTTGGCGGGTAAACAGCTTCACGAAGGCAAGACGGCCGAAGAGTTGGGTCTTGCCATTGTTAAGTTTATGGAGCTTAAATGTCAGGAGTTGACCGAAAGGGCAGGTTTTAAGGTGGTGCTTGAGCAAACTCCGGCTGAAAGCGCGGCCCACAGACTCGCGAGGCTGGATCTCAAGGAGTTTTCGGTGGCCAGGGATGTGGTCAAGGGTAACCTGGAAGCCAACGAAGTGTTTTATACCAACAGCACGCACATTCCTTATGATGCTCCTGTTGATCCCATAGACAGGGTTGTGAGGGAAGGTCGTTTCCATCCCCTGATCAAGGCCGGCGCCATAACACATGTGTGGATGGGCGAGCATAAACCACATCCTCGGGCACTAGCGTCATTTGTGCGTAAAATTTATGAGCATTCCGAAAATGCCCAGGTGACCTTCAGCCCCGAGTTCACCATATGTAACGACTGCGGCAAAGTGGAAAGGGGCTTGCAATCATCTTGTGTCAGATGCCAGTCGTCTAATGTGGACGGCGTGACTAGGATAACGGGGTACTTTACTAAGATATCATCCTGGAATGCCGGCAAAAGGGCCGAGCTAGCGGGGAGGAAGAGATGGGCAATATAGGTGAAATAGGGAACTATATCCCGTCATCTTTTATAGATTGGGATAGCCGCGTGTCAGCTGTCATTTTTCTGACGGGATGTAATTTCAGGTGTCCTTTTTGTCATAATGGCCTTCTGGTAAATGAGCAACTGCCAGCTTTAAACGACATAAAAGTCATCGAGCACATAAAATCTAGGAGAATTTTTTTAGATGGAGTTGTGATTAGTGGCGGCGAGCCTACGCTTGATATTAAAAGATTAAAGAAGATATTGTTTCAACTGAAAGAAGTCGGGTTGCCCGTGAAGCTAGATACCAACGGCAGTAACCTTATTACCTTAAAGATGCTGATATCGGAAGGGTTGATCGATGCAGTTGCCATGGACGTTAAGGGGCCATGGGAAAAGTACGATATGCTGTGCGGCTGCAGCGTTGACAAAGAATCTATAAAAAGATCGATCGATCTTCTCATTTCATCTGAAATCGAAGTGGAGTTTCGCACCACCTTCGTACCAGCTCTCATGGACTACGATGATCTTTTTAAGATAGAAAGCTTCTTAGGAGGCAAGGCTCCGTGGATTGTGCAATGCTTTAAACCGGAAAACGCCATGGACGAGGCTTTGAGAAATACCAAGGGGCCTTCGCGTGAAATTTTGCGCGAAAACTTTCCCGGTGCTATCATTAGATAGAAATAACAATCTCAAGGAGGGGTTCGAAAGCATGGCTTCCAATTCAAATAAGATGAGTTTTGTGACGGAGGAGCTAAAGCGGCTTAAAAACGAAGGGCTGTATGTGAATATCAGGGTAATAGAAAGCCCTCAGGGACCTTGGGTTCAGATTGAGGGAAGACGGGTCTTAAATTTGTGCTCCAACAACTATCTGGGACTTTGCAATGACCCCAGGTTATGTGCGAAGGCGAAGGAATACATAGATAAGTACGGAGTGGGTCCCGGAGCTGTTCGTACGATAGCAGGTACCATGTCGATACATGAAGAGCTGGAGAAAAAGCTCGCCGCCTTTAAAGGTGCAGAAGCAGCCCTTGTGGTGCAATCCGGTTTTTGTGCCAACCTTTCGGCCGTTCCTCCTCTCGTGGGAAAGGGTGATTTGATCTTCAGCGATGAACTGAATCACGCCTCCATAATAGACGGTTGCAGGCTCAGCAGAGCTGAGATCATCCGATATTCTCACTGCGATGTGAGGGATCTTGAGGCGAAGTTAAAGGAGTATGCCGATAGAGATTGCCGCAAGCTGGTCGTAACCGACGGTGTCTTCTCCATGGATGGTGACATAGCTCCGCTTCCTGAGATTGTCGAGGTTGCAGAAAAATACGGAGCCATGGTAATGGTCGATGATGCTCATGGCGAAGGGGTTTTGGGGCGCGGAGGCAGAGGTATTGTCGATCATTTCGACCTTGGCGACAGAGTTGACGTAGAAGTGGGCACCCTCTCCAAGGCCTTTGGGGTCGTGGGGGGGTTTGTGGCGGGAAGCAAGGAGCTTGTCGAGTATCTGCGTCAAAAGGCTCGTCCAAACCTTTTCAGCAGTGCCCTTACCGTTCCCGATGTTGCTGCCAACATTGCGGCCGTTGACATATTGGAGAAAAGCGACGACCTTGTAAAGAAGCTTTGGGAGAATGGCGACTACCTCAAGAAGTCTTTAAAGGAAAGAGGTTTTGATGTGGGCAGATCTCAGACACCCATCACTCCTGTCATGATAGGTGATGCAAATAAGGCAAAGGAGTTCAGCCTTAGGCTCTTTGAAGAAGGCATCTTTATACAGTCTATTGCCTATCCGACCGTTCCCGTCGGGACGGCGAGGCTCAGAGCCATGGTCTCTGCTGCTCATACCAGAGAAGACTTGGATTTTGCCGTAGATAAGTTCGCGAAAGTCGGAAAGGCGCTAGGCATAATTTAAATTCCTTCCAAACCGTTTAAACTCGTAACAAAAGGGGCCTTCATGCAAAAGGGAAGGCCCCTTTTGATTTTTTCCCTCCTGGAATAGCAGGGATATTACTTTCCCTGGGTTGTCTTTTTGTATATAATTATGATAATTGAGGATGTTTTTTGAGTTCACATTTTAACAGTTGGAGGAGGGGTTTAGATGAAAGGCGTTGGGCGTATTTTAGTTGCAGGCTTGATTTTGCTTTTGTTGGGAACGGGTGCCTATGCCGCAGAAGATGTCATCAAAATCGGAGTATATGAGCCTTTGACGGGTCAAAATGCCTTTGGTGGTCAGCTCACTGTTGAGGGTATTCAGCTCGCCCATGAACAGGCCCCGGAGGTATTGGGCAAGAAGGTTGAGCTCGTCATCGTGGACAACAAGTCTGACAAAGTTGAAGCCGCTAATGCCGTTAAAAGGCTTATCGAGAGAGATAAGGTCGTGGCTATAATTGGTAGCTACGGTTCTTCTCTCAGCATGGCCGGAGGTGAGGTTGCCGAGCAATATGGTATACCATGTATCACCGATTCGGCTACGAATCCGTTGGTGACCCAGGGCAAGAAATATTATTTCCGCATGTGTTTTATCGATCCCTTTCAGGGGTCGGCCGCAGCCAAATACGCTTACGAGCAGCTGGGCGTCAGGAAGGCAGCCATACTAAAGGACGTTGCCCAGGACTATTGCGTTGGCCTTGCGGCCTTCTTTAGGAGGGCTTTCTTGGACCTTGGCGGCGAGGTGGCAGCCGATCTTAACTATCAATCGGGAGACCAGGACTTCACTGCCCAGCTTACAGAGATAATAAGCAAAGGGCCGGAGCTTCTTTACATACCTTCCTACTTTGCCGAGGGTGCCATAATAATGAAACAGGCAAGAGAACTTGGCGGAAACTTCCATATCATGGGCGGGGATGCCATGGACAACCCCGACATGATAAAGATTGGCGGAGAAGCCGTCGAGGGATTTATATATACGACTTTTCCCTATGCTCCGGAAATGCCCGACATGAATCCAATAGCCCAGGAATTTACCGAGGCCTTCAGGGAAAAGTACAAAAAGGAACCAAATGCAAATGCGGCATTAGGGTATGATTGCTATATGCTGTTAATAGATTGCATACAAAGGGCCGGTAAGGCGGATCCCGATGCAATCAGGGATGAGCTCGAAAAGACCAAGGATTGGGTGGGCGTTACGGGTTCAACGACGATCGACGAAAACCACAATGCCATAAAGGCCGTCGGAATAAAGATGGTAAAGGGCGGGCAGCAAGTTTACGTCGCGACAGTTCAGCCCGAAGGCAGCAAGTAAAAGGGGAAGCTCTTTTTGAGGTGTGGTGATAATTGAGCAAATTAGGGGGAGTATTGTCTCCCCCTAATTTTTAAGACAGTCGAAGAGGGGGAATGACATGTCTTATCAAATGTTTATCCAACACTTTTTGAACGCCGTTACCCTGGGAAGTCTTTATGCCTTGATAGCAATCGGTTATTCGATGGTTTATGGCATTTTGAGGCTGATAAACTTCGCCCATGGAGAAATATTCATGCTGGGGGCCTATTTCGTTTTTTGGGGGACTACCCTTCTGCACCTCCCCTGGTTGGTGGCTGTCCCTACTGCAATTGCGGTCACAGCCCTCTGCGGTGTTTTGGTGGACAGGTGTGCCTACAGACCCTTAAGGGATGCACCTAGAATTTCTGCTTTGATCAGTGCTATCGGAGTCTCCTTCTTCTTGCAAAACTTCGCAATAGTAGTCTTTTCTGCCATACCAAGACCCGTCTATCGGCCGGGATGGCTGGTAACGCCAATATTGATACATGGAGTGCATTTCTTGCCCCTTACCCTGGTGGTTCCCTTTATATCCTTTGTTTTGATGCTTGCCGTGCTTTACGTCGTCTATAAAACCAAACCGGGGTTGGCGATGCGCGCCATATCCAAGGATATCGAAACTAGTCGTTTGATGGGCGTCTCAGTGGACCAGATAGTAGCCATCACCTTTATGATCGGTTCGGCTTTGGCGGCAGCATCAGGCATTATGTGGTCTTTGAGGTATCCTCAGGTGCATCCGATGATGGGCATGATCCCCGGGTTTAAGGCCTTTATAGCGGCTGTGGTTGGAGGCATCGGCTCCATACAGGGGGCCGTCATCGGAGGCATGTTGCTTGGATTTATAGAAATAATGATAGTTGCCTTTTTCCCCAACCTATCGGGTTTTAAAGATGCCTTTGCTTTCGTGTTGCTCATATTTCTCTTGCTCCTGAGGCCTACGGGCATCATGGGTGAACGACTGGAGGAAAAGGTATGATGTCTTCCAGGAGAAACTTAATTTTAAATATTTTGGCAGTCCTCTGTTTCGGCATGTTTTTGCGGTGGGCGGAAGGCCACCTCAGCGGCTATCAAATTCAAATCATAAACTTGATAGCCATAAATACCATCTTGGCGTTGGGCCTTAATTTGATCTATGGCTTTGGCGGTATGTTTTCCTTGGGACACGCAGGGTTCATGGCCATTGGCGCTTATACCTGTGCACTTTTAATATTGCCTCCCTTGCAGAAGGAAATGATCTTCATACTTCAACCTCTGAGATGGCCCTTTTCGGTGCTTCACGCTCCCTTTTTGGTTGCCGTCGTGTTGGGTGGAGTGATGGCCGCAGTCTTTGGAATATTGGTGGGGATTCCCATTTTAAGGCTCGGCGGAGATTATCTTGGCATAGCGACTTTAGGTTTTGCCGAGATAGTGAGGGTCGTTGCCAACAACATTCCGAGCATTACCAACGGAGCTCTCGGATTAAAGGGAATTCCTCCCTATGCCAATTTATGGTGGAATTACGGTTTCCTCTTAGTAGTATTATACTCTATGGTTAGGTTGGTCAACAGTAATTACGGCAATGTCTTAAAGGCTATAAGGGACGACGAGATGGCAGCGAAGGCCATGGGAATTGACGTATTCAGATACAAGATTCAGGCCTTTGCAATGGGTACTTTTCTTGCCGGCATAGGAGGTGCTTTGCAGGCCAGCTTCATTACGACCATTGATCCCAGGATGTACATGTTTACGATGACCTTCAACGTTCTAATGATGGTTGTGGCCGGCGGTCTCGGTTCAATAACGGGAACATGCATAGCAAGCGCAATAATAACCATATTGTTGGAGTGGTTGAGGATAGTAGAAAGCCCCATGGACTTTGGGCCCATACATATACCGGGAATTCCGGGCATGAGGATGGTCATCTTTTCCTTGGCTTTGATCTTTATAATACTTTTCAGGCGCGAAGGGATTATGGGCATGAAAGAGTTAACCTGGGATGCGATCTTCGGTCGTATGGGGAGGGCAGGAAAAGATGAATGATTATATTATGAGGCTGGAAAGCATGACTATGCGATTTGGCGGCTTAACGGCCGTTAAAGACCTATCACTAAATGTGCCCAAAGGCTCAATTGTTGGTCTTATAGGACCTAACGGGGCGGGAAAGACTACAGTGTTTAACGTAATAACGGGATTTTACGAGCCCACGTCGGGAAAGGTCTTTTTCAAGGATAGGGACATCTCGGGGAAACAACCCCATGAAGTGTGTTCTCTCGGCATTGCGAGAACTTTTCAAAACATTAGGTTATTTGGAAATGAGACGGTGCTGCAAAACGTGATGATAGCATGTAATGTTAAACTGCCGATAAGGTGGTGGGAACCTCCACTGCTGTTGCCCTCGGTTTTTAAGAAGGAGCGCACTATCAGGGATAAGGCCATGGATTTATTGTGCAAGGTTGGGCTTGAGGATTTGGCCGACGAAGCGGCAACCTCTCTTCCCTACGGTCAGCAGAGGCGATTGGAGATAGCTCGCGCTCTTGCTACGGACCCAGAGCTGCTCCTTCTTGATGAACCGGCTGCCGGCATGAATCCTAGGGAGACGCATGCTTTGATGGAGTTCATCAAAAATATCAGAGATCTCTTCGGCTTGACCATCATGTTGATAGAACATGATATGCGCGTCGTTATGGGCATTTGTGAGCATATATGGGTTCTGGACTACGGTGTTCTTATAGCGGAAGGCCCTCCCTCTTTCATCCAATCCGACAAAAGGGTCATTGAAGCTTACCTTGGAGAGGAGTATGCTCGTTATGTTAACGGTTAAGGACCTTCACGTTTACTACGGAGGAATTCATGCCATAAAGGGCATTTCCATCGAGGTCCCGCAGGGAGTTATCGTTACCTTGATTGGAGCTAACGGAGCTGGCAAAAGCAGCACTTTGAGATCTATAGCGGGATTGGTAAGGCAAAAGAACGGGATAATATCTTATAATGACGAGGATATCTCGAGATTATCTCCGGAAAAAATAGTGGAAAAGGGCATCGTTTTGGTTCCCGAGGGCAGAAAGATCTTTCCGAACCTGACCGTTATGGAAAATTTGATGCTGGGAGCTTACTTGAGAAAGGATGAAGAGGGAATAAAAAGGGATCTAGAGTGGGTATTTGAACTTTTCCCGAGGCTTAAGGAGAGGACTTGGCAAAAGGGAGGGACTCTGTTGGGAGGAGAACAACAGATGCTTGCCCTAGGCAGAGCGCTCATGGGCAATCCGCAGCTTGTCATGATGGATGAACCCTCCTTGGGACTTGCGCCCATCTTGGTGAAGGAAGTGTTTGATATAATAAAAGAGATAAATGCTCAGGGCAAGACCATACTTCTCGTCGAGCAAAACGCCTTTGCCGCGTTAAATATAGCTCATTACGCATACGTCTTGGAAGTGGGCCAAATAGTTCTCCAAGGCCCGGGCGAGGAGTTGATAAAAAATCCACAAGTGAGGGAGGCATATTTAGGTGTCTGAAGGGCCTGTTCGTGGTGGCAACTTAAAGGGAGGCGTTACCAAGATGGGCAGCATAAATCTTCCGAACGCGTTAAGTCTTTCGAGGGTCTTTTTGGTTCCCTTGATGCTGGTATTCTTAAGCCTGGAGATCAAGTACGGCGATATATTGGCCGGCGTGGTATTCATGGTGGCCGCTTTCACCGACATGGCCGATGGATATATCGCCAGAAAGCATGGCATGGTCACGAATTTGGGCAAGTTTATAGACCCTCTGGCGGATAAAATTTTGGTGATGGCGGCTTTAGTTGCCTTAGTGGAGCTTCAAAGACTGCCGGCATGGATAGTGGTGGTCATCCTGTCGAGGGAGTTTATAGTTACGGGATTAAGGATGGTCGCCGCGGCTGACGGCGAAGTCATTGCTGCTTCCAAAGGCGGCAAAGCCAAGACTGTGAGTCAGATCATAGCAATATTTATGATCATGTTCGGTTTGCCGGGCGGCATGATCATGATGTGGGTGGCAATGATACTTACTATATGGTCGGGGATGGATTACTTAATTAAAGGCAGGGAATTTCTTTTTAAGTGATGCAAAAGTTAAGGAGGATATGTTTTGATGAAAGACCTCTCTGATGTATTGGATTCCATGGAGGAGGATATGACTCGCCTCCTCTGTGATTTGGTGTCTATACCCGCCGTCTCTCCGGAGAGCGGAGGTAAAGGCGAGGCCGAGAAGGCAGCCTTTTTAAGCCAGTATATAAGGAAGATTGGACTGGGTTCTCCCGAACGTTTTGACGCGAGTGATCCCGATGCGGAGGGAGGATTGAGGCCAAATATAGTCGTCAGAATTCCAGGAACATCGAAAGAGCGCCTATGGATAGTTGCCCATATGGACGTAGTTCCCGAAGGAGACCGGTCTCTATGGGATACCGATCCCTTTGTTCCCGTCGTTAAAGACGGCAAAGTCTACGGCAGAGGGGCCAATGACAATGGTCAGGAGATCGTCGCTTCCCTCTTTGCGGCATATGTTCTAAAGAAATTGGGTTTAAAGCCTGCAAGAGAAGTGTGTCTCTGTTATGTGGCCGATGAGGAGTTGGGAAGTAAGCACGGCATTCAATACTTGCTCAAAAATGACCTCTTTTTGCCCGAGGATATGGTAGTTGTACCCGATGGGGGAACTGAACGTGGGGATTTCATAGAAATAGCCGAGAAGTCGATACTGTGGTTCGAGGTTAAGGTCCTGGGCAAACAAGTTCATGCAAGCAAACCCCATGAGGGATTGAACGCTTGCAGGATAGCCAATGAGCTGGCCGTGGAGTTGGATAGAGCTTTGCATTCTGCTTTCCCGGAACAGGATGACATTTTCGCCCCTCCAATTTCCACCTTTGAACCTACGAAAAGGGATGCAAACGTAGCTAACGTCAATACCGTGCCCGGAAGGGAAACTTTTGCCTTCGATTGCAGGATCTTGCCTGACACTTCTTTGGACGATGTCTTGAAGGTCATAGATGAGGTATGCAGGCGAAAATCCGGCGTAAGCGGAGCTGTAATAGAATATCGAATTCTCCAAAGAAACGATGCCGCCCCTCCGACGGATGCCGAAGCTCCCGTGGTGCGGCTGCTGAAAAGAGCCGTCAATGATGTCTTGGGGGTAGATCCTGTCGTCGGAGGAATTGGAGGCGGTACCTGCGCAGCCTTTTTCAGGTCTCAGGGTATTCCTGCAGCCGTATGGGCCCAGGAGGCCGATACGGCCCATATGCCAAACGAATATGCCGTAATAGAACACGTGGTAAACGAAGCGAAGGTCTTCGCTCATCTGATGCTCCAAGCTCTGTGATCGGTCCGTTGCCGGCCGCATATAAGCCGTATCTTGATGCAGGGGATTTTGCTGCTTAAGTCGAAAGGCGGATTCCCTTCTTTGCGTTTCCGGGTTATAAAAGTAGTATTATTCTGCGAATTTCAGGTTCTTTATGAGGTGAATAGGCATGTTAAACGGTTTAAAAAAGATTTTGGGATTGGACGCCAATGACAGGGCGTTGAAAAGATATTCCCAAACAGTAAATGAGATAAATGCTCTTGAAGAAGAAGTTGCTGTTATAAGCGACGATGACCTAGCGAGGGAAATTGCGGAGATGCGCCGAAGGGTTGTTGAGGAAGGGCAATCTCTCGACGAAGTGATGTGCCGAGTATTTGCAATAGTCAGAGAAGCTGCGAAGAGGACCTTAGGGATGAGGCATTTCGACGTGCAGGTTATGGGAGCGATTGCCTTGCACGAGGGAAAGATAGCTGAAATGAAAACGGGCGAAGGGAAAACGTTGGTCGCCACAATGCCCGTCGTATTGAACGCTTTGAAGGGCAAGGGCGTTCATGTCGTGACGGTGAACGATTACTTGGCTAAACGTGATGCCGAGTGGATGGGCAAAGTATATCGTTTCCTCGGGTTGTCTGTCGGGGTAATTTACCCCTTTATGAGCATTGAAGAAAGAAGAGAGGCCTACGAAGCGGACATCACTTACGGCACCAACAGCGAATTCGGCTTCGATTATTTGAGGGACAATATGGCAATTTTGCCCTCGCAGCTGGTGCAAAGAGGGCATCACTATGCAATAGTGGACGAGGTCGATTCCATTTTGATAGATGAGGCCAGAACGCCTCTCATAATATCAGGTCCATCAGAGGAATCTGTTGAACCCTACAAAGTTGCCGACAGGATAGCGAAGTCCTTGACCGTTAACGAGGATTTCGAGATAGATGAAAAGGAAAAGAATGTGGCTTTGACTGAGGCGGGAATTAAACGATGCGAAAAAATTCTGGGCATCGAAGATATATATGCCGAGGTGGAAACCTCGGAGTTGCTTCACAAGATTGTGCAGGCCCTTAAGGCCAGATATCTTTTTAAGCGCGACGTCCATTACGTTATAAAGGACGGAGAAGTCGTGATCGTCGACGAGTTTACTGGGAGGTTGATGTACGGGCGGCGTTATTCCGATGGCCTGCATCAAGCAATCGAAGCCAAAGAGGGCGTCCGAATAGGAAGGGAAAATCAAACCCTTGCGACCATTACGCTGCAAAACTACTTCAGGATGTATGAAAAATTGGCCGGCATGACAGGGACCGCCGCCACTGAGGCCGAGGAGTTTAATGAGATTTATGGTCTGGAAGTCGTCGTAATTCCAACTCATAAGCCGATGATCCGTAGTGATTTCCCCGATATCATTTATAGGAGCAAACGGGAAAAATTCGCTGCTGTCGCTGATGAGATCAAAGAATGCTACGAAAGGCGTCAGCCTGTGTTGATCGGCACGACATCGATAGAGAATTCAGAAAAACTAAGCAAATTGCTTTCCGCGCGCCACGTCCCTCATCAGGTCTTGAATGCAAAATATCATGAAAAGGAAGCAAAGATCATTGCCCAAGCCGGCCGTGTGGGTGCCGTCACGGTTGCCACAAATATGGCCGGAAGGGGGACGGATATCCTCCTTGGCGGCAACCCCGAGTTTCTCGCTCTGGAAGAGGCGGAAAAGAGGGGCATAGATGTGGAAGGTGACAGGAAAGCCTATGAGGCCATATTAGAAGAATATAAAAATCTATGCGACGAGGAGCACAAAAAAGTTGTATCCTTGGGAGGACTGTACGTCATTGGTACCGAGCGGCACGAATCCAGAAGGATAGATAATCAGCTGAGAGGGCGAAGCGGCCGCCAGGGAGACCCGGGATCGTCGAGGTTTTATCTTTCCCTGGAGGATGATTTGCTTCGTCTCTTCGGATCGGACAGGATACAGGGCATAATGGAAAAGCTGGGCATGCAGGAAGGCGAGGCCATTGATCACCCTCTTTTGAGCAGGGCCATAGAGTCGGCCCAGAAAAAGGTCGAACAATACCACTTCGACATCAGAAAACAGCTATTACAATATGATAGCGTTATGAATCAACAGAGAATAGCCATATACGACGAGAGAAAACGAATTCTCTTCGCCGACGATTTGATCGAACATACGTGGCAAATAATAACGGATACTTTAGATGAAATACTCGAGTCTTATTACCCGGAAGGACAGGAAGCGGATCAGAAGGGTGCCGTTTTAAAGATTAAAGCCGTTTTCAACGGGAGAGTTGCTGAATGCCTGACCAATGTGGACGATCGCTCCCTTTTGCCCGAGGCCAGGGAAAAGATGATTTCCCTTTTAAGGGATGAGTTTGAGGCCAAACTTGAGGAGCTTGGAAGGGAGACGGCCAATACGATATTTAAGATGATCCTGCTGCATGTTGTCGACTCTCACTGGAAAGAACATCTGCTGGCAATGGACGAGCTGAGACGCGGTATCGGGTTGCGTGCCTTAGGGCAAAAGGATCCGTTGTTAGAATATCAGTTCGAGTCATATAACTTATTTCAGCAGATGCTCGGCAGCATTCGCGAGGGTGTGGCCCGTTTGGCTCTAAAAGTTTCGGTGGCACGTGAGGGGAAGACTCCCCTGCCTCAAAATAGAAGAGAAATCAGGGATCTCGCTTTGGTCGGATCTGCCAGCGCGGCAGGCAGCGAAGGGCGTACCGAACCGACGCAAGGTCCAAGGCGAACCCAAAAGGTGGGGCGAAACGACCCTTGCCCTTGTGGTAGCGGAAAAAAGTACAAATACTGTTGCGGAAGGAATGGATAGTTCATGTTCTTTTCCATGAGGATCGAGAAAGCTTTTTTTATTAAAGCTGCAATTTTGCTGTCTATAATGCTTTTTTTCTTTACAGCTCCTGACGTGGCCCTTGCGGGAGACGAGGATAATTTGAAGCTTATTCGGGAATATGTCAAGCAGGTTCCTCCTCTGACCGCCTATGGCAAAGATACCAAGGCAATGGTATGGCAGAGAAGCCACGAATATAAATTGCTTGCCGACGGAAGCATGCTGGTCCGGACAAAATGGCTCATATACTCTGAGTCCCCGCTATCGGAAAGCTGGAGCAATTGGAAGTTTCCCTTCGTCGGCGATGAAAGGGTAACGATCGATGAGGCCAAGATTTACGATCCCGTTAGCTTCGAACTCTATGCCACTTTGTCCCCGAAAAAGACAGAAAGTGGGGGCTTGTCCTGGTATGAGGTAAACGTTCCTCCTTTGGACATCCCAAACGTCCTGGTCATTTCTTACCAAAAGGAGTACACCGGCAGATGGAACGTCGATGATGCAATACCCATAGGGCTTGATCTTCCGCAATGGAGGATCGAAATAGCGGTATCCCTTCCCCACGGCTCCAGCTTGACATGGATAACGCCTAAAGATAGGCAAGTTTCCCACAGACTTGTACAGGGAGTGGAAGACACGTATACCTGGGAATTTATAAACCAATTCCCTGAGGGCATAAATGCACTGGAGGAAGGAAACGATAACTTTCTCGTCTTCAGTATGCGTAGCGGTTGGCTCAACGCTATTAAACCGCTTGAGGATTGGGTATCGGGCTTGAAGTCGATTGTTCCTGAAGCCGTTGGGAAATTTATTGGCAACAACAAACAGACCGCTGGCACGGAGATATTTAAATGGGCGGGAAGAGAAGATCTTTTGCTGCAGGATTTCAAATTGTCCGATGTAAGGAGGAGCCCTGAAGCTATCCCCAAGGAAGGCCCTTGGACATCATGGGAAAGGACAGTTCTTACAGCCCATTGGCTTTCCATGGCGGGGTGGGATGTGCGAATTAATTGGCTGCCCTTTGTCGTTCCCGACGATGACGTTCCCGGAACGCCGAAAATGATATCTCGTCCAATTCTGGAAGCGAGAACCCCCGGAAGTAGCACCTATAAGATTTACGATTTGGGATCTTCCGCGACAGGAAGTGTCTCGATACCGGATTCTCTATGGGGAGAGACTCTTTGCTTCTACGATGGCAGTAGTGTGCAGTTGAAACAAATCGATCGCGGAAGGGTTGGCGATCATCGGTTGCGAGTAAAATGGAATCTGGAATTGACGGAATCGGGAGAGGCCAAAGGTACACTTGAATTAAACCTCAACGGAGGCTGGCCTTACGTCGTATTTGGTGGGCAGAATCCCTTTTCAGACCTGTCGTCTTCCATGCGCATCTACCCGCCTCAAATCGTGGTGAGATGGGACGAGGGGGAGATATCTGAAAGACAGGGTGGCGTGAGGATTGTGTATCCCGTGTCCGGTATACTGGGGATTCCCAGTGACAGTCAGATGCTTTTGAGGTTCCCGATGACGACTTTTAATTTTCTTGAAGATTTGGGCTCAATGGATGTAGGGTCGAGATTGAGGTTCCCGTTTTTGGTCGAAGGCATTGTAACGCTTAAGTTGCCCCAGGGCTTTGAGGCTTTCTCGACGCCTTCTTTGCAGTCTAAAAAAGATGGCAAAATTCAATGGGAGCAGAAAATCGACGAAAGAAGTCGTGGTAGAATTGTGGAGGCGAACTGGCGTTTATTGGTGAATGAAACATCGATAAATGAAGAAACTTTTTTGACATTGCGTGCAGGCTTTAAAGCCTTACAACAGTGGAACAATTTGGCTATTCCTATCCGCAAGAAATGATGGAGGGTTGGTTTTATGATTGACGTAGAATCCCACATTAAGGACCTTTTGAATGATGCCATAATTTCGGCTGCGAAAGACAAAAACCTAGTTTACCCTGAGGGCCTGGAGATAATCATAGAAAGGCCTCGTCGCGAAAATCAAGGCGATTATGCCACAAATGTAGCCATGCTAATGGCTCGTCACTGGGACATGAAGCCGAGGGACATCGCTCAAGTAATCACATCTCATTTAAAGAAAAGCGAATACGTTGAAAAGGTCGAAGTAGCAGGACCGGGCTTCATAAATTTCTTTCTGTCGGACCTTTGGATGTCAGAACTTATCAGGGAAATAATCGCTAAAGGCGAAGATTACGGCAAAAGGGACTTTGGGAAGGGCAAGCGTGCTCAAGTCGAATTTGTCAGCGCAAATCCAACGGGACCTTTGCACATAGGCCACGGCCGCGGAGCTGCGGTGGGAGATGTTATGGCCAACATACTTTCCTTTGCGGGATGGTATGTGGAAAGGGAATATTATATTAACGATGCCGGTCTTCAAATGAAGTTGCTCGGAAGATCTGTTCAGGCCCGTTACTTTGAGTTGCTTGGGAGGTCGGAGGTTGCCCCCTTTCCCGAGGAGGGGTACAAAGGGGACTATATTTACGATATAGCTCAGGAGATCATAGACAGAGAGGGAGATAAATTTTTAGGCCTGTCCATCGAAGAGACATTGGATTATTTTAAGGATTATGCCGTGAAGGTGATCTTAAATGGAATTAAGAAGGACCTGGAGGACTTTAGAGTGCTCTTCGACGTTTGGTTTTCCGAAAAAACGCTTCATGAACGGGGCTTAATTCGCGAAATGGTAGATTTTTTGACGAAACGGGGGCTTGCCTACGAAAAAGAGGGGGCCGTATGGTACAGATCGACTCAATTTGGCGATGAGAAGGATAGGGTGTTGATCAGATCAAACGGAGAACCTACGTATTTTGCTTCCGATGTTGCCTATCATAAGGATAAATTCGACAGAGGATTCGATCTCGTCATCGACGTTTGGGGCGCAGACCACCACGGATATGTTCCGCGCATGAAAGCTGCAGTTCAGGCCCTGGGAAGATCGCCTGATGACCTTCAAGTTTTATTAATACAATTCGTTAGTTTAATTAAACAGGGCAGGATGGTCTCCATGTCCACCAGAGCGGGGGAGTTCGTAACCCTCCGGGAGATGATGGATGAAGTTGGAGTAGATGCGATGCGATATTTCTTCCTGATGAGAAAATGCGATTCTCATCTTGATTTCGATATAGATTTGGCGAAAAGCGCTTCGACGGATAATCCCGTCTATTACGTCCAATACGCCAGTGCCAGGTTGTATAGCATATTTAAAGAGGCGTCCTCTAGAGGGATCAAGTTGCCTGCTCCGGAGAAGGTCGATATTACTTTATTGAAGACGGAGGAGGAAAAAGATCTAATTAAATGCCTTGGCAAATTCCCCGAGGAAGTTGCCAAGGCGGCAAAGGAGCTTTCGCCCCACTTAATCGTTTTTTACGCCTATGAATTGGCCAAAGCCTTTCATTCTTTTTATAACGCCCACAGGGTTTTGGGCGAGGAAAGGTCTTTGTCGGATGCCAGGCTGGTTTTGGTGCGTGCAGTCCAGGTGGTGTTGCTGAATGTCTTGGGGTTGTTGAAAATTAACGCTCCGGAAGTGATGTAAATGCCGAGGCTCAGGTGGATAGTTGTTTCTCTTTTTTCAATTCTCCTGTTTCTAATGCT
The DNA here is from genome assembly GCA_002385485.1 of Acetomicrobium sp. UBA3949. Lineage (GTDB taxonomy): Bacteria > Synergistota > Synergistia > Synergistales > Acetomicrobiaceae > Acetomicrobium. The sequence continues at coordinate 43,441 of DGDP01000070.1, forward strand.
CTTTAACGGTTACCTGCGGGAGCTTAAAAAATTGAACGAGCTATCCAACCGCATAGATGAGCGTGTTCAAACTATGGTAAGGTTGAAGATGGATATCGAGGATAAAAACGAGAAAATAAACTATTACAATACTCCCGATGGAATTGCCAA
>DGDP01000009.1 GCA_002385485.1 Acetomicrobium sp. UBA3949
GTATCTTTAAAAAACGTCGGAAAGAAGTAGAGTCTTCCTTTCAATGAACTCTCTTCATTTGTTTCTGCGCCGAAAAGGCGTCTGATGATCTCTTTTCTCTTAGCTGCATCTTCTTCAACGTACTCTGCGGCAAACCTCAAATGTCCTTTCCAAGTTGATGGCCTTACTATCGGAAGCCCTGTGAATTTGTCCCTGACAAGGGGGTTTTCAACAACCTTGCCGTCTTTTATAATGTAAAACTCCCTATCGTCTTTACTGGTGTACGGCTTCTTGAGGGTAAAATTCACTTTGATCAGGGTGGAGTGCTGCGGAAGGTTCGTCAGATCTTTCTGATGGGGATAAAAATCATTTACTTTGTTAATATGATTTACCAAAACTTTATCTAGAAGCTCCCTCTTATTTTGGCTTAGCTCTATATCGCTATACTGTTCTGCTTTTGACAAGTAGTAGTCATAAATCTCACTCATAAAACCTCACCTCCGTTCGTTAACAATTTTTCAATATCAACGTCCCACACTTCCTCAATTCCGTTTATATCCACAGGATTTTCTTCAATACCAAAGCAACTTTTCCAAAAATCCTCTTCCTTCAAGTTCTCTTGTAGCTTATTCTTAACTCTCTGACGATTTTCTCCAATACCGCTTGGAAGATCGGGTATCCACCCCCACACTTTCATTTCCCACTCCGGCTCTACATTACCTTTAAAAGCATTTTTGTTGTAAATATGGGATACAAAAATCTTTGACCCCGTCTTCTTTAACATATTTTCATCGTGTACACGTTTTTTTCGGCATTTAGGACAAACATAATAAGTTTTGTTCTTTTCCTTATCCTTTTTTTCTATTAAATGTCTCCAACAGCTTAAGTGAATAGGCTTAGTATTTCCATCGCTAATAAAGCCCATCAAATAGTGACGCAATACATCATTATCTCTAAACAATTCCCGTATAGCCCGCCTCACCCAAGGTGCTGTCGGCAAATAGTTATAGCGTGCAAAGTCAAATGATGACAGCGGACTTTTTTTTGTTATATACAACCCTTCGCAGATTTCTTTTATTATCAAATCCAAAGCCTCTATATTGACTATAGGTATTTTGTAAAAGAAAAACTGATCCATTCTCGGAAGGTTCGAAGAGGGGTTATTGAGCTGTTCTATACGTATATCCGGTTTTTGAAGCTGTAAGTCATTATCTATCAATGATATCCCAAAACCCCTTTGGGTGCCTGAACCAATACCCCAATCACAAGACAGTTTCAACAGAAACTTGATTGTATTCAAAATTGCTTCATCTTTAGCAGTTATTCTCAACTCATATTCTCCTAATAGACCGCCGTTCTTCTCCCACGATTGTCCCGATTTATCATAGTAGCCTAAAAAGCTAGCTCTTTTTGACGAATTAGGTTTTACGATAAAAAAAGGTGCAAAGTCTTTTTTTACCTCTCTGACATCCAACTTGAACCTCCGCGCCCATCCGGTGCATCCGAATAATTCACAGACACCGCAGCGACTTTGCCCATTACACTTTGATTTTGTGGGATCACAAGCCTCTCCGCCCAACCCCCTTATCAAAGCCTCATACCACCACCTGAGGCTACCGATGATGCCTGTCTCTCTGATCATTCTGCATTTCCTGCCAGCATCTCCCGTCCAAATGGGAGTCAAAGGTTTTAGCTTAACAATCGCTTCCACATTATCACTCCCTCACACATCACCATAACATTCCCTGCACCAACCAAAGTGAACATTCTTGCTACAATTTACCTTTTTCGACAAATGGTTTAATTTTCCTCTTTACCGCTGCCAATCTACATTTTTCGCTTTTCTAGGTAGCAAAGAATTTTGAATAACAACTCCAAAAGCCTGCCCTATAAAACTTGCCACCCAAGGATCCCAAAAATTTTTCACACAAGGGACTGTCCGGAAATCAATCCAGTGGTGCTAACCAGTCCCCCGATTAGGCGGAGATGTCCTACTGATCGGTCCGGTGGAATCACGTGCGAGAACAGTCCCGGTGATCGGTCTTGGCTCAATATGCCGTCCAAAATTTTTATTGATGTTTTACACCAAATGTTATAATATCTATACTTGTTCGGAGCCTAATCTGAATCAATACGAGTCGCCAATTAATAATAAGAACCGCAACAATACCAACTGTCAATTGATAAAAGAGGTGTCAATATAATGGACAAACGCTCAGACGAACTCGGTCACGCCCCTGTCGGCCGCTTATTATGGCATTTTTCCTGGCCGACTATCATAGGTATGATGTGCAATGCCCTTTATAACATTGTCGACAGGGCCTTTGTCGGACGCGGAGTAGGGCCCTTGGCCATTGCTGCTACAACCGTAGCTTTCCCCCTGATGACCATACTGTTAGCCCTTTCCGTGCTCATCGGGGTAGGAACAACAGCCCTGATTTCTCTCCGCTTAGGGGAACAGAAAAAGGAAGAAGCAGAACTGGTGGCAGCCAACGGCACAACCCTTTTGATTTTGCTGCCCCTCTGCTTTTCAATTATTTACTTCTGTTTTCCCGAACCTATTTTGAGGCTTTTCGGCGCAACAGATGAGGTGCTGCCCTATGCCCGCGACTTCATGCACATCATCATGCTGGGCGCAGCCGTTGGAAGCCTCGGCATGGGAATGAACAACTTCATCAGGGCGGAAGGTAATCCGATCATGGCCATGTCCACCCAGGTTTTAGGCGCCCTGCTCAACGGGGTTTTAAATTATGTATTCATTTTTCACTTACACATGGGTATCAAGGGATCAGCCCTGGCCACTGTCATCGGACAGATCTTCGCTTCCATTTGGGTACTCAGTTACTACTTTACCGGACGGAGCTTAATTAAGCTGCGGCTGAAAAACTTTATTCCGCGTCTGCCGATTGTCCTTAATATTATGTCCATAGGATTTGCACCTTTTGGCCTACAGGCAGCAAGCTGCCTACAGCAGGTGATCCTGAACAAAGCGGTCATAAGATACAGCGGCGACATGGGACTTTCTGCAGTAGGCATTATTATGAGCGTTGTGAGTCTGCTATTGATGCCTGTTCTTGGGCTGAACTCGGGAGCGCAGCCGATCATTGGATTCAACTATGGAGCGCAGCAATACGCCAGGGTCAAGGAAACCTTGAAAAAGACGGTAATCGTTGCCTCCTGCATATCGACAGCCGGCTACCTGATCATCCAAATATGGCCGCATAAGATTGCGGGACTATTCACCAAAGGAGAGACAGCACTGACCAACATGACGGCCGATGCCATGACCGTCTTCCTCGGGATGATCTTCATCCTCGGTTTTCAGGTGTCCTGCTCTCACTACTTCCAGGCCATCGGCAAGGCAATACATGCAGCTGTCTCTTATACACATCT
>DGDP01000001.1:0-10144 GCA_002385485.1 Acetomicrobium sp. UBA3949
AAGGGGTTTGATTCCTCTAAATGCCTTTTCTGCAATATCAAGAGCTTGGGGGCCGGAAAGCCTTACTATGGCTATTCCGGCCTCACCCCAAGCTGTAGATATAGATGCGATAGTGTCATCTAAGTTTAAAAAACTTTTTTCCAGCACCAGTTATTCTTTCCCTTATCCAAAAGATCGTACAATTATATCTCTTCTTTCTTGGAACAGAAAAAGAGGGCAATTGTTTTTCGCTAGGACTTCAAAAGCTCTTTCATAGCCTCTCCTAGACGTTTGATGCCTTCGTCCATGTCGCTTGGGGAAGCGAAGGTGAAGCACATTCTGAAGCAGTTTTTGCCGCCGTTTTGATTTGGGTAAAAGGATTCGCCAGGCACAAAAGCTACCTTCTTTTGCAAGGCCTTCTCATAAAGATCGGCCGTCTTTAAATTTTTCATCTCAAGCCAGTAAAAAAACCCTCCCATTGGCTTTACCCAGGAAACTTCATCCAGGGGGAGGTGTTTTTTGAGACATTCCTCCATGTTGTCTCTTTTCTTGCGATAATGATCAACAATATTGGGTAAGTAGCTGTCGAGGTGTCCCTTTCTGCAATATTCATATACCAACGCTTGGGCTACTACACTTGAGCATAAATCGATGCCTTGTTTGAAAATCGCCATTTTTCTTATTATTTCCTTGTTACCTACAGTCCAAGCAACGCGTGTTCCGGGAGCCAGGATCTTGGAAAAAGTGCAGGCATGGACCACAAGGCCGGACTGATCTAATGAAAAGAGCGTGGGCAGGTCTTCGCCCTCAAAGCGTATGTATGCGTAAGGGTCGTCTTCAAGAATGGCAATCCCGTATTTGTTGGCTATTTCGACCAGTTTCTTCCTTCTTTCTAAGGACATAGTGCAACCAAGGGGGTTGTGGAAGTTAGGTATTGTGTAGATAAACTTTATCCGCTTGCCCTGAGATAGGGCTTTTTCTATCTTTTCGGGTAGCTGATCCACAAGCATTCCATCGGCGTCACATGGTATGGTTAGAAATTGAGCGCCATGATTGTGCATGGTCAGTGCAGTTCCTACGAAGGTGGGCTCTTCCGTTATGATCAAGTCGCCCTTGTCCAAAATTGCCCAACAAAGGAGATCTACCACTTGAGTGGATCCCGTCGTTATTAAAAGTTCATCTTCCGCGATGGCCCTACCCATTCTGGGTTTAAGCCAAGAACAGAGAAAGCTTTTGAGTGGAGGATATCCCTCAGTGGTTCCGTATTGGAGCACGTCTTTTCCTTGTTCTTTTAAAATACTGGCAGACTCATAGAACAAGTCTACCGGAAAGCTTTGGGGGTCGGGATTACCGCCTGCAAAAGAGATCATTCCCGGTTGCCTTATCACGTGCAGCATTTCCCTTATCGGCGAAGGCCTCAAAGTGCTTACCTTTTCGCTGTACAGCTTTTCCCAAACGCTCATTATCTCTCGCCTCCTACTTTTGTTAGTCCTGCCACAAAACATAGTTATATTATAGCATGCAATCTAGTGACTGCTCAAAGAGTTTTTGCTGCTCGCACCGTCATGAATAATAAAATTGGTGTAAAATATCATAAACAAACATAGGATACGAAAATTGCAGGAGGTGGCTTTGGCATATGAAAAGAATAGATCTGTTGAGCGAGTTAGTGCTGGAAAACCAAACAAAACTATTATTACTGGTGATAGACGGGCTAGGCGGTTTGCCGGGGGAGAACGGCAAAACGGAGTTAGAGGCCGCCTCGACTCCTAACCTTGATAAGTTGGCCTCTAAGGGCGAAGTCGGATTGCTGCAGATGGTAGAACCGGGGATTACTCCGGGCAGCGGTCCTGGACATTTGGCCTTATTCGGCTATGATCCCTTGGACTTTCGCATTGGAAGAGGAATCCTCGAAGCTTTGGGCGTAGGGGCTCAAGTAGCACCACAGGATGTATGCGTGAGGGGGAACTTCTCGACCTGGGGCCCCGACGATGTCATAGTCGACAGAAGGGCCGGTCGTATATCCACGGAAAAAAACAGGGAGCTAATAGCCTTTCTTTCGAAAAATATAGAGGAAATAAAGGGAGTAAAAGTAAAACTTTACCCTGGGGAAGAACATAGATTCGTGGCTGTATTCTCCGGTGACGGCCTGTCGGAGGAAGTCGAGGACGCTGACCCCCAGAAGAATGGTTTTCCTATGAGGTGGGCAGAACCCTCATCTTCAAGGGGAAATCTTATGGCGAGCGTAGCGAACGAATTTATAAAGAGGGTTAGAGAGTTGCTGGCGGAGGAAGAACAGGCCAACGGTTGTTTGTTGAGAGGTTTTTCACAAGCTCCCCATATGCCTTCTTTATCTCAGCTCTATAAGATAAATCCCGTCGCAATCGCCACCTATCCCATGTATAAAGGCATTGCCCGTCTGGTTGGCATGGAAGTGGTTGAGGCTGACAGAGGATTAGAGGGACCTTTCGAAGCCCTTTCCTCTCAATGGGACAAATACGATTTCTTTTACGTCCACGTAAAGTATAGCGACAGTTACGGCGAAGATGGTAATTATGATGCTAAAAAGGAAGTTTTGGAAAAACTTGATTCCTTGATACCAAAGGTATTGGAGCTTAAGCCCGATGTCTTAGTAGTAACCGGAGATCATAGTACCCCAAGCCAATTAAAAAGCCATTCCTGGCATCCGGTGCCTGTTTTGTTGGTTAGTCCGTACGTTCGCCACGGCAATTGCTCCGGCTTTGGTGAAAGGGAGTGTGCCAAGGGAGCGCTGGGAATTATGCCCGCCCATTATCTCATGGGTTTAATGTTAGCTCACGGGTTGAGGCTGTCAAAGTACGGCGCCTAAAACCTTTTTGTGAGCGGGAGTTGGTGAATGTCAATGGCAAGCGCACCGTATGCACATTATGAAGGCGCATCCTTCTATCGATCAAAAAAATGGTCCATAGGGGAAGGCGAGATAGGGGGCAAGGCAAAGGGAGTAGCTTTTGCTGCGGAAGCCCTTCAGACCAACCCTTTGGGGAAGTGTATAGATTTTCCCAGGGTGTCCTATGTACTTACCACAGAGGTATTTAATGACTTCATGGTGCGCAATAATTTAGAGCCCATCGTCAGGGGTGCCGGAAATTTTGAGGAGATCGAGAGGGCTTTTGAAGCGGCCAATTTTTCTGAGAGTTTGCGCGATACCCTTGTTAACATTTTGCTTGATATTGACACTCCAGTGGCAGTCAGGTCTTCGTCAGTTCTGGAAGACGATCTTGCCTTTTCCTTTGCCGGCAAATACTCGACGAGGTTTTTTGGAAATAGCGGAGATCTGGAGTACAGACTTCACAGGTTTGAAAGGGCAATAAAATTAGTTTACGCATCCACTTTCAACCCATCTGCCAAGGAGTATCGCAGAAGACACGGCATTAAACTGGCACAGGAAAGGATGGCCATAATAATACAGCCAATTGTAGGCAGGAAGCGAGGCCAATTATATTACCCCGAGTTGGCCGGAGTAGCCTTCTCAAAGGTATATCGTCGCCCAAGTCCTAGAGTAAAAAGAGAGGAGGGCTTGTTGCGACTGTGTTTTGGCCTTGGTACCAGGGCCGTCGCAAGGGCTAATGCCAAGGTTTTTTACTTAAGCCTGCCGGGACTTAGAGTCGAGGGCAACAGGGCCAGCGATATCATCACTCATGCTCAAGACGAATTCGATTATATCGATTTAAAAAGAGGTTTCTTTTTAAGCAACAGAATAGATATTGCCTTAGACCACATAATTACTCACCACAAAAATGCCTCTTCCTTTTTGGAATTGAGCGACGGAGAGATGTTTTATATGCTACACGGCGGTATTGTTTCTGATATTCAAAAAATGTGGCCTGTTATGACTTTCTCCAACTTTCCTCGCAGGTTCTCCACATTTTTTGAAAAAATACGTTTCCTGCTGAGGCTGATGGAGGAAAAAGCGGGACTTGCTGTGGATTTGGAATTTACGTACGAGACCGAAGATGATCGGCTTGCTTTAGTGCAAATGAGGCCTCTTGCTACTTTTGAAGAGTGGGGTGATGTGGAGATTCCCCAAATACCGTCCGAGCGGATAGTATTGCGAGGAAACAGAATGATTTCCAACGGAAAGTTGAGGGGTGTTCGCCATCTCGTCTATGTTGACCCCAAACTATATATGGATACGAGGGAATTCGTTCAGATTGCGCGAGCCGTAGGGAAGGCAAACGAAAAGCTTTTGGGAAAAAGGTACATATTGGTAGGCCCCGGAAGATGGGGCAGTACAAATCCTTTGCTTGGAGTACCCGTATCATACGGAGAGATATCGGGATGCGGCTGCATAGTGGAAGTAAGTGTCCCCAGTGCCGGAGTTGTGCCAGAATTGTCCTATGGATCTCACTTCTTCCTTGACCTCGACACTGACAAGATACTTTATTTACCCGTTTTTTGCGGAGAGCATGGCAATATTTGCAACGAGCAGTGGTTTGAGAAGACGCCCTTTTTTATGGGCGAACATGAAGCCGTAAGGATCTACGAAGGAAATTTCGGAGTGTACTTAAATGGGGAAAGAGAAATAGGAGTCATTGTCGACGAGACCTAAAGGAGGTTTAGGTTGTGGGTTCTGAAGTTTCTGGCAGAGTGCGAGAGGATAAATTGGCAAGCTATTTTTCTTGGGACCCATGTAACGATGATCGTTTTGTAAGCTCGATCGTGGGAGCCGGTCATATCGGCGGAAAGGGAAGGTCCCTTCTTTTTGGAATGAAATCCCTTCTCGAAAGTGGTGTCGATGAACTTGTTTCTACGGAGATGCCGGAATCTATTTTTATAAGCATCGAGGCCTTCGATAAATTTTTAAGCCAAATAGATGATTTGGACAACGTCTTGGACGGTGAGCCCGAAAGAATAGAGCGAAAGTTTCTTGACGCTGAATTGCCCAGTTATGTAAGGGAACGTATAGCTTCATTTCTTGAATGTATCGATTCCCCCATCGCGGTACGTTCATCGTCCATGCTGGAAGATTCGCTCAAATATTCCTTCGCCGGAAAATACAGATCACGGCTACTGCACGCCAGCGGAGACTTAAACGAACGAGTTTTGGCGATCGAGAACGAAATAAAGCGAATATACGCCAGGACCTTTTTCCCAACGGCTGTGGAATACCGCAACAAACACAAATTGGGCGATGACAAAATGGGAATAATCGTCATGCGAGCCTCAGGTAAATGGAAGGGTCGCTATTATTTCCCAACTACGGCAGGAGTCGGATATTCATTAAACTTTAGAAGGTGGTGCACTCGCCTGAACGTAGAAGATGGTTTATTGCGGCTGGTATTTGGCCTTGGAACAATGAGCACTAGGCGTGGTTACGCTAGAATTTTTTCGCTTTCCAATCCAAATCTTAGGCCGGAGGGTAATCATCCTTACAACGTAATGAGACATTCCCAGGAGAGCTTTCAAATGATCGACGGAGATAAAGGAGATATAGTAACTTACAACATAAACGACAAGGGAATATTAGATTATTTGTTGACGCATTACGGAAGAGAACTTGGAGAGTATGCCCAGGTATATCGTGAAGATGACGGTAACGGTTATTGGGAAAACCTCGATTTGTCTTATTTCAGGCAACAGGAGGACGACAGCAAGGTTTGCATTACCTTTGAAAGGTTTACGAGACACAACCCTGACTTCTTTGCAAGAATGCAAAAACTTCTTAAGCATTTGGAAGATTCCATGGGTGCCCCTGTGGATATAGAGTTTGCCTACGAACCGAGCGAAAGGAAATTGGAGTTGCTGCAGGCCAGGCCTCTTTGGACGGGTTGCTGTGAGTCTAAATTTGATGAAAGGGACCTGGAGGGAAAGCTTGTAATCCTCAAGGCGGACAGAATGGTCACCGACGGACAGCTTGAGAACGTGCCATATCTGGTATATGTTGATCATAAAATATACGTGACGGCGGCTAATAAACATGAAATTGCGAGAGCCATAGGAGAGATCAATAAGAAATTGTATCCTAATTCCTATATTTTGGTGGCACCCGGTAGAGTTGGATCGAGCAATCCTGCCTTGGGAGTCCCTGTTCAATATAGCGAATTAACCAACTGTAAGTGCATCGTAGAGGTTGGAATTCCCGTGTTGGGATTTATGCCCGAACTTTCATATGGTACCCATTTTTATTCCGATCTGGAAATAGATAACGTTCTCTATATGCCGGTCTTCGCAGGGGAGAAGGGGAATGTCTTCAGGGAGGAGTGGTTTGAGTCGGCATGTTGCGAGAAGATGCAAGATCTGGGGATCAAAATATACAAAGGATCCTTTGATGTATATATGGACTGTGCAAGAAATATAGGAATCGTTGCCGTCAGAAAAGGTACGTGCGATGGCGAAAATATGGAAGATAGATGAAGATTACGATTGCGTCAGGCTGGATAGATTCCTGCGAAAGAAATATAGTCAGGTACCCCTGGGTGCCATTATGCGCGCTATCAGAAAAGGAAGGGTCACTGTTAACGGAGAAAAAACAGACCCCTCCTATCGCTTATACAGGGGAGACGAAGTCAGCGTACCCTTCGAAGATCCTGCGAAACTAAAGCCCTCGCTAAATGTAGCGGATAAACCTTTGGAAGTTATATTTATGGATGAAAATGTTTTGATAATAAACAAGCCTGCAGGACTTTTGAGCCAACCGGCATCCAAAGAAGATGACTCGGTCGTTAACAGAGCACTCAATTTGATCAATAAAACTAAGGTAGGTTTTATTCCGACCCCGGCACACAGGCTAGATCGTAATATATCCGGGGTAATGGCCCTCGCATTAAATCCTCGTTCTTTAAGAGCGCTGACAGCTATGTTCAGAAACAGAAGGGTTGCCAAGAAATATTTGGCCGTTGTAAGGGGGCGTCTAACCGGAGAAGGCGTAATAGAAGCTCCTCTTAAAAGGGACGAGCGCTTCCTCAAGACGGTGGTAAACAAAGGGGAAGGCAAGAGGTCTGCCACGCGATACATGTCTTTGTCGGCAGGAAATCATGCCTCTTTGGTGGCATTGGAGCCTATTACCGGAAGGCCCCATCAACTTAGGGTTCATCTATCGTACATCGGGCATCCTATCGTTGGCGATGTTAAGTACGGCGACGGCGGCAAAGAAGCAGGAAGGCCAATGCTGCACGCCTACTCTCTGGAAATTTTTGGGAATGATTTGAGTTATTTGGCGGGCAAAAAATTTTGTGCTCCATTACCGGCAGATCTGGCAGGTGTGATAAATCTTTTTGATTTATCCTTGGATACCATAATAGGTATGCTATAATAGTTTTAAATTGCATGAGATACTTGTTGGAGGTGAAATTTAATGGAAAATTTAGTTAAATTGGGTGTTTCTATATCTGAAGATGCTCGCAAAAAGCTAAAAGAGTCGGGCAATGAAGGATACATTACGGTAAAAAGAATGGGAGGGGGTTGATCTTCCTATTATGCTGCCCTCGTTGAGGGCGGGAAGCCGGTTAATCCCGAAGATTACTTTGAGGTTAAGGATGGAGATGTCGATTTGTGGGTTCCGAAGGGCATGGCCTTTCAAAGTGATACCATAGACATCCAAGTAATGCGTTCCATTTGGGGGTCGAAATTAATAGTTAAGTCTGCAATGCTTCCAACTTCAGGATGCTCGGGTTGTAAATAAATTGTCGATACCATGGCTCACTAAAGATAATAATTTCGTGGGCCATGGTATTTTTAAAAGTGCGTTTCTGATCTGCAATCCGCCATCTAGTTTTGAAGAGTTTGTCAGTCATAGCAAGTGTGATAAACTTTATTCATGAGTGACAATAAAACCTTTTCGATGCCAAGAGTTATATTTGCAGACGAACGAGATGAATCGTTGATTCCTCCAGGTGTAATTATGGCCATTGCGTTGCAACAGGCAGGTTATAAGATAAAACCCTTCGTAGTGGGCATCGACGAGCATATGACGGCTTTGCTGCATGTCCTCTTCGGTGAGCGCGCAACCGTATTGGATTCGCTTTTGCTTGAAAATATACACCGCTTGAAACAACTGTTCGTCACAGCGGCACGGGAAGATCATTTAAATATACTCTTTGCTCCCCTCGGAAGTTGTAGCGAGGAGAAAATCAAAGTTAACCCTGTTTTGGAGTCTGTGGCTGAGCAATTGAAATGCCCTATTATTCCCGTATTTTTTTCCAGCGGTTCCTCTGCCATAACTGCAAGGCGCATTTTGGAGTTTGCGCGGCAATTGCCTAACTCCATTTCAAATTTGATAAAAGCTGTCGCCTTCTCCTCCGTCTTAAACCCTAGGGAGTATCAACTTCTAGAAATATCTATCGGCAGAGAACTTTCATGGACGGCTTTGGGTTATATACCGGGTTTTATTTTCAAGCAAAAACCGGATTTTTTGTCCATAGTTGGCCAATTGTCGGGCAACCGTTCCTTGCTGTCGTTGAAAACTGCAGCCGCCCGGCTCATTGCGATGGAAAGACAAATCGAGTGGGAGGTAATTGTGGCTCATGCTCGTGGCGCACCACAGTTGAACGTGGAAATGTTGGAGTTTGATATAAGCTATCGTTCCGATAAGAGAAAGGTTGGAGTTGTGCATCATCCTGCACTTGCTTTGGGAGGGGACAATAACGAAAAGTTGCTGGTTGCCCTGGGATATGACGTGATATCACTTCCATATGATGAAATAACTAATTATAGTGACTTAGACTTCATATATGTTCCCCATGGCGTAGGATATGTGTTTATGAAAGATCTTGTCGAAAATCACTCTTTAGCAAAAGCTTTTTCGTCTGTTCTCGTTAAGGGGAAACTCTTAATCGAAGGGGGATCATCTCCAATATTCGGAGAATCCTTTTTTCTGCCCAATGGAGATCAGATAAGGGGCTTGTCATTTTTCCCTTTCAAGGGTTATTATGCAGAGAGCTCAGGCCCATGCCATAAAGTCAATATCGATCATATATCTTCCGAAAAACGCACAGGGAAATCTTTGAGCGGATATTGGCCTACCTGGGTTAAGCTTGAGGTGAAGGGTTTTAACTGCATGCCAACGTGGACTGTAAAGCAAGAGGGTTCTCAAGCTCCGATAGAAGACGGTTGGGTGTATGGAAATGCTTCGGCCTTTGCGGTGAAGCCGGAGTTTTGGAGCAATCCCGAAATTATGCTAAAAATGTTTAGTTGACGACGGTGATGGTTGTGGGAATATCGAAGCAAGAGAGGCTCAAGACAAAAGAAGATCTTTTTGAAGAGGCAGCTAATATTTACGATCAATTGGTCGAGTGGAGAAGAGGTTTTCACGTTTTTCCCGAGTTGGCCTTTGAGGAAAGGGTAACATCTTCCAGAGTTTTCCAAATCCTCAAAAGCATGCCCGGTGTTGAAGTTACGCAGGCCTTTGGAGAAACCACCGCCGTCATAGGAAAAATAAGTGGCAAAAGGGAAGGAAGGGCAATAATGATCAGGTGTCCTATGGACGCCCTGCCTCTTCAAGAGGAAACCGATCTTACATTTGCTTCGTGTATCCCTGGGGTAATGCACGGTTGTGGTCATGATGCCCACATGGCGGTGTTGTTGGGAGTGGCACTGCTTTTATCCCAAAGAAGGGAGATGCTCGACAGATCCGTGGTGTTGGTGTTTCAACCAGCCGAAGAAGGTCTTGGTGGGGCAAAACGGTTGATCGATGCGGGTCTTTTGGACAGCTATAATATTGGTTATGCTTTGGGTTTTCATTTTTGGCCCAAATACGGGTACGGCAAATTATTGTTGAGGCCCGGAATTATGACTGCCCTTTCCGACAGGTTTCACATATCTATTCAAGGTGTCGGTGGCCATGCCGCTGCCCCCCATCTTACGGTAGATCCTTGGACGATCATTGCCCATGTAATACTCGCTGCTCAGGCGTTAGTGGGTAGGGAAATAGACCCTACGGAAAGCGCCGTTATCTCCTTTGGGCACCTGGAAGCAGGAGAAGCGCATAATGTTATTCCCGAACAAATAGACCTGTGGGGCTCTCTGAGGGCATTGAACGTAGAGGTTCGCGATTTTCTTCAAAACAGACTGGAGGAAGTGGTTCCCTTATTGGCAAAAACCTTTAGGGGGCTTGGTACTATTAAATATCATCGTAACTACCCCCAGGTGATAAACGATGAAGGGCTTACAAGCTTAGTTTTAAGGATTG
>DGDP01000001.1:10429-10742 GCA_002385485.1 Acetomicrobium sp. UBA3949
GGAAGCCTATCTTGCTTTTTGTTTGTCTAACATGCTCTCTATGGGGGAAGATGAGATTGGATAGATTGGATAAAGAGATAGAATCCATCTGCCGTAGATTTCCTTGGGACAGAGCAATTTGGTTTAATGGGGTTTGGTGGTCTCGCGGAGCTTTCTGGGGTTTGGTGGAAGCTGTTACGGAAAAGCTTTACGACAGTGGATTTAAATCGGGTATGCATTTGGGTTTAGTGATGCCGAACTGCCCCTCCTTTTGGGCCCACGTTTTGGCAGCATGGCGTTTAGGGGGTGCTGTAGCTGTCTCTTATACACATCT
>DGDP01000113.1 GCA_002385485.1 Acetomicrobium sp. UBA3949
CAAAGGGAGCACGGGCTGTAGGCACTATCATGCGTTACAACCCTTGGCCCCCCTTTGTGCCCTGCCATAGGGTAATAGGCAAGGACGGAGATTTATTGGGCTATGGAGGTCCGCAGGGCATAAAAATAAAGGAAGCCCTTTTAGCCTATGAAGCCAAAGTATTAAATAATCCTTCCGCCGAATAGCCTCTCCCAGGTTTGTGCATACACTTTATTTTTCGGAAGAGGGTTAAGGGCGACCCCTTCTTCTATGGCAGCTTGGGCCACGGCCTCCGCTATGCGTGGAGTAACCTCGTCGGAAAAAAGAGGCGGCACTATGTTGTCGGGAGATAGCCGCTTTTCGTCAATTGATTGGGCAAATCCGTCGGCTGCCCTTAAAAGCATATTTGTCGTTATTGTCGCTGCGCGGACATCAAGGGCCCCTCTCATTATCCCCGGATATACCTGAAAACTGGCTATAGGATTGATGGTCGTAGTCCAATATAAGCTACTAGCCACTATAGCAGCTCCCTTTTCTTTTGCTAAAGCGGGATTAATTTCCGGTTCCGGCAGTGCTAAGGCAAATACAATGGGGTCTTGGTTCATTAGCTTAATGTAATCAGGTTCGAAGGCGTCCTTCGTCGATAGTCCTATTAGAACATCGGCTTGAGATATGGCTGCTTTAATATCTTGATAGTTCACGTTTAGGTCCAATCTTTCCGCCAATTCCGCTTGTTCCTTGCTCATGTAGGGATTTGTCTTTGTCAGTATGCCATGGCTGTTTACCATTGCTATTCGGTTTGCTCCTGCTGAAAGCAGTAATCTTGCTGTCGATATACCTGCCTTGCCTGCTCCCCATATAGCTATCTTGATATCAGGAAGATCCTTGCCTACTATGCGTAAGGCGTTTTTCAGAGCCCCGAAAAGCGCTACGGCAATTCCGTAATGATCATCGGAAGATACTGGAATATCCAATGAGCTTTGAAGTTTTCTTAATATTTCAAACGATGTCAGTGACGATATGTTGGACAGGTTTATTCCACCGACAGTTGGAGTTATCAACTTACATGTCTCGATGATCTCTTCGGCGCTTTTGGCTTCAAGGCAGAGGGGGAAGGCGTTTATGTCCCCAAATACTTTGTATATAAGACATTTGCCCTCCAATATTGGCAAAGCTGCAAATGGATCCTGTTCCTTGAGGCCCAAAATTGAAGAACCGTTTGAAACTACAAAGATCGAATTTCCCCTTCCCGTGTATTCAAAGGAAGCATCATTGTTCTTGCTTATCAGATCGGCGGCGGCATAGCTTCCGGGGAAGTATGCACAGGCCAAGTCGTCTTTGGTGCGAAGCCTTAATGATGGGTATGCTTTCACTTTGCCTTTAGTTCTTTTGTGCAGCTCGATTGCACGATGCCATTCCATTAACATTAAGTATCCTCCTCAAAAAAAGATTCGAAAGATTTTAAATCAATCATTTGGCCATCAAAGGGTGCTATAACCTTGCAGCTTTTGGTAGTCAAGGATGAGGCAATTTTTTCAGGACCGGCATCGATTACTCCTCTACCAAAATGGTTTAGCATGATCAGCTCTGGAGCCACCAGGTCTCTGATCAGAGCGACATGATCGACGGCTAAATGGTCAACACCATTTCTGATGTGATTGAAGGTCATGTTGACTACTAAAACCTTGCAACCATGATATCGTTTTACTATTTCTTCATCGTATCGTGTATCGCTTATAAAACCAAAGGGAGCAATCTCAGGATATCTCAATATAAAGCCGTAGCACTCCACTCCATGATGAATCAACCGGACCGCTTCCAACATTCCCTCGCAGAGCGGTATCAGTCTTTTATCCTCCCAGTAGTGAATTTTGCCAATTTTTGTGTTGAAGTGAGAGAGCAATATTTGCCCCTCTCCCATTGCGGCATCTCGGGGGAGGATGAGAGTACCCCGTCTTTTGAAGCCGCCATGCGTAATTGCCTCAACCATAACATTTATGTCATTGCTATGGTCAAGGTGTTTATGTGTAAGCATGACCGTTTCCAGGATCTCCGGAGTAAAGGGTGTACCTGCTTCGCAAATTTTTACCAGCGAACCCGGACCCGGATCAATTAGGACGTGGTAGCCGAAAAGGCCAAGCCAGATGCCACCCGTGGAGCGGGTTTGGTTTATCATTACAAACCTGGCGCCGCCTGTACCTAAAAACTTAATGAATGCTCCCTTGAAGAATAGATCGGCAATATCGTTCATTTTGGAGTTACTCCTTAAAAAAGGGCAACATTTCCTTGAACTCGAAAGTCCCCGATTTGCTCAACCACTGATAGATAATGCTTTCTGTTGGCAGTAGCATGGCACCGCATTGCGAAAGGACATTGAGGGCAGCAAGATGATGTTCTTTACGCCTGCTTCCTACCCCCTCTATGGCGATCACCACTTGGTATCCGTCATTTAACAGATCCATTGCCGTGGCCAATATGCATATATGGGTCTCTATACCTGCTAATACTACCTGTTTCCCTTCCTGTCCGAGAAAATCTTTGAAATTGCCTTCATCACAGCAGGAAAAATGGATTTTTTCAAACCGAGGAGTTTCGGTGGGAAGCAGCTCCAATATGTTGGAAACAGTTGGACCCAAACCCTTCGGGTATTGCTCTGTATATTTCGTCGGGATAGAGAGCACTTGGGCTGCCTTCAAAAGCAGTTTGATATTTCTTACAATGGACATGTTATCGTAGATGGCGGGTAACAAACGTTCCTGTACGTCTATTATCAACAGCTGGGATCTATTTTTTTTCAGTGTATAAGGTGTCATTTGGCCTGATCCTCCTTTTGGTTGATTGTCATATTTATTTTGCTTCAAATACAGTAATTTTTCCACTGGAAATTTTATTCCCGTTATGTTATTCTCTTTCGGCCATCGGTTGTATATGATGGCGGGAGGTGTAGGTGACATGACAAACAAGAAGGATGGGCGTAGTGCAAACGACGATAATCAACTTTATTATGTGGAGGATTTGCTTAAAATGATGTCTATGCAAGATTATCCACCATTCATTGAGAGGTTGCTTTCTCAAATTCAGGGTTTCATGTGGGGGTTTGTCTCCAACGGCGAGGAGGTTAAAAGAATAGAAGAATTGGCCTCGGAGGGTTACGACCTCGACGATCCGCAATACTTATTGGAGCAGTTGGCATGGCTTAGAGAATACGCTGACATTGTAGGTCCGGAGATAGACGGTTTCGGGCATGAGGAAGCCGTCGTTCTCTCATTTACGCCAGTCGATAACGATGAAGCGATGAGATGGGCAATAGATCATGCGGCGCTGTTTGCAAAAGGAACATGCCGAAGGATATGGATTATTGCCGAAAATTGGGAATTGAGCGATGTAATTCAGTACTCAAAGCACATAAAATCATTAACGGAAATGGGCGTTTCCCTTCGCTTCATCCTTTTGACTCCCTGGGGCTGGACGGAAATTCCGTTGTTCAGGGAAATAAGTGGAGACGAAAAGCGCGGTCTCCTTTGGAAAGAAAGGTTTCGGAGAAGGAACAATCATCTTCAAAAGGGAAACGATGAGGGAAAGACATCTTAGCCAAAAATAGAGGGGGGTTAACCCCCCTCTATTTTTTAAAGGGTCCAGATAAATCACTCTTCGGCCATTTGGCCTAGTCGTAATACAGTTTCGGGCTCTTCGTCAAGTTTGGTCATGGTGATATTGAAATAACCGAAGATAATCAAAGTCAAAACGGTCAAAATATTAAAAAAAGCATATGGTCCATACATAAAGGGAGATATCCCTATTAGTGGAGGAGTATTTCATTCCTAAGAATAAAAATATCAAAATTGCCAAAGGATAAGAGACTGCACTGACTTTCAGGGTGTGTTTAATGTGGGTAAATAAGTCTGTTCCGGCCATTGCTGGAGCAAGATTGGTCGTGTCCGAAAGAGGCGATATTTTGTCGCCAAAATATGCGCCGCTTATTATTGCGCCTCCTGTTTGTGCAGGAGGTATCCCTAGACCAGCTCCTATACCCATCAGGGCGATGCCCATTGTCCCGATGGTTCCCCATGAAGTACCTGTGGCTAGAGATACTATGGAACAAATTAACAATGTCGCTACGAGGAAAAATTTTGGCGAGATGACCATAAGTCTGTGTAGTTATTTTTCAATGGACACTTCGATAACGTTCGTTAACGTTCGTTGTCGAAGTGTCCATTGAAAAGTTATGTTTATGGCGAAAGGTGAGTTTTCTTTAACTTAATGGCCGGGCTATTACCCTCCGCTGATCATATGTATTACTTGAACTTCATCGCCGTCGTTGACGGTGGTTGCCTCAAACTTGTCACGAGGAACGGGTTTGTCGTTAATCCAAACGCCGATCATGGGAAAGACAAATCTTTTGGCCTCGAGGATGTCTTTTACAGTAAGCCCGGGACGCCACTCCATCTCCTCGCCGTTTACTCTTATCATATTCTTACTCCTCCCAGTTATCCTCGGGCTTTGAGTGTTTCCTCACCACTTCTACGACATCCGGATAGTCGATTCCTAAACGTTTCAAGGTTTCTACTGTTGGAATGCCGTTTTTGTTCCAGCCCCTGCGCTTGTACACTGCATCTACCAGCTGTTCCCATTGGGATAGGCGGTATTCCTGTAATTTCCGGATCTTTTCTTCGGTGGTCAGACCTTGGGAATCTATCCCTGCCGCCTTTAATTCGTTATCGTAATATTCCGCCCTGGCCTCCCACTCTTCGGGAAAGACGGGTCCAATTGCCCTCAAGGGTATGTTGTGGTCTCTTCGAGTTCCCTTGCCCAGTCTCAGTTGGAATACTCTTTGGAAGTTGTATACCCTTTCGGATTGGACTATTAGCTCTTCTTTGGTAATGTTCTTCCCGGTTACGGCGTTGAAGAGATCGACATAGTTTTGTACGTGTTCCGGAACTTTTGCGGCCTCTATGCCTTTATATTTGATCACGTTGTCCGCAGGTTCGATATCGTTCCATGGCAGTTTGCAGAGACCAACCAGGGAGAACCATAGCCTGAAGTTGGGGAAGTAGTGGAGCGCCTCGGCTTTATCCTCGAAGGTAGGAAGTTGTTTGTTTACCCTGTCCATGAAAATAAGCCAGGCTTCGTCGTGTTGAGGGCCTTTAAGGGTGAGAAAATAACCGCCCCATTGAGCTACGGATTCTTTCGGGACATACTCTGATACTTCTATGCCCTGGCCTTCCATCCCTATCTTTTCCATCACGTCGAAGGGAGCTCCGTATTTTTCCGCGAATACCTTTTTCATTTTATGTATGCCAAGCCCTACGATGCGGGCAAACTTATCGTCTCCGCGACCCATTCTGTGTATCAATTCCATAAGATCATCTTTCGAGCCGAACTTCAGCTCGAGCCCGTTGGTGATATCTTTATTTAGAAAACCCAATTCGTAGCATTCGCATACGAAAGCGAGCCCCGTTCCCAAGGATATGGTATCGATGCCGTAATGATCGGCGTAAAAGTTTGCTTCAATGATCCATTCGGGATCGAATATGCCGATGTTCGATCCCAACCCTGCACATGTCTCGTATTCAGGGCCGTCGACGGTAACCTTTTTGCCCTTCAAAGGACCTGTCTTTAGTTCGAAACCATCTACTGCTTTCGCACAAGCCATGGAGCAGCCATACCAACATCCGTCAGGTATTCCTTGCGTGAATAGTTTTTCGAATATTTTAGAGTGGATTTTCGAAGCCTCAGGGTGTTGGCCGAACTTATAGTTGCGAACAGGTAGGAGATGATATTCGTTCATTATTTCGTTTAAATGAGGGGTGCCCACTTTGCGCATTTTGTTCTGTTGGTCGTCCAGGTCTCTGATCTCCTTATGGAGCTTTAGGCCCGTTCTTTGCAGCACCGATATATCTGCAGGGTTGTTGCTGACAGGACCTACGCCCCTTTTTCTAACGACGATGGCAGCGAGTTTTTTATCTCTAAAGACCGTTCCGCCGCCTCCTCTTCCTGCTTGTTTCAGGCGCGGGGTTTTGCGCCTCAAGTCGTAGAAACTCATGTTGAGACATCCCCAGTTAGTGGTTTCTGCCCCTTTTCCGGTTGATGCGACCGATATGTTGCGTTTGTCCTCTTCGCTGTCTGCAAAATACTCGTGCAAAGCTTCTGTAATGGTAACGGCATTTATATCCTCGAAGGGAGATTCGTAAACTTCAACTTTATAGTTGTCTCCATCGATGAAAAGTATTACATCCCTGTCGGATTTGCCCTGAACCTCCAAGGCGTCCCACCCGGAAAATTTAAGCAAAGGACCGAAATAGCCTCCTGCGTTACTGTCGTAGGTCTGCTCTGTCAGTGGTGAGATGAACACGGTATAACATTTTCCGGAGCCGGGGTATTGGGTGATGCCGCACAAAGGACCTCCTGAAATCACTAACTCGTTTTCAGGATCGTTCCATTTTGTGGTGTCCTTCACTGCGTCCCAGAGCAGTTTAAGTCCGAATCCCCTTCCGCCAACGAACTTTTCCTTCATATCTTCCGTAACGGGTTTTTCTTTAAAAGAGCGATCGCCAATGTTGACGTAAAGCGTCCTTCCGGCATATCCTCTTTCGATTTTTTTCGGCTCGTATTTCCATTCCGCAAGAAGCTTCATCTTCTCCACGGATTATCCCCCCTTTGTTAATCTTGCTTGAGCTCGAGCGCCTCCGACGGGCACTCTTTGCTGCAGATGCCGCAGGCTATACATTTGAAAGGCTTTTCTCTTTTTTCGACAACGAACATGCTTTCCGTCGGGCAAAATCCTGCGCACATGAGGCATCCGACGCACTTGCTTTCATCAATGCGTACCACTCCGCTGTTATCCCGTTTGATGGCCAAAGTAGGGCAATAATCGATGCATTTGCCACACTGATTACATACGTTGATAGCATAACCCGATTCGCTGCTGCTTACTTGAATCCTAGATAGTTCTTTGTCCTCTTCTTTGAACCAAGTCTTTGAACAGGTTAACATACAACTTTCGCATCCCACGCATCTTTCCGGATATGTTGCAAGCCATTTCATCCCTTTCCCCCCTTTTGTCGCCTTATAAATTTCCTTTCCCCCTAGGGCGAATCTGAAATGCCTCTGTGTCATAATTATATAGTATAAATTATTATTTAACTATACATAACAATCTAATTTACAAAAAATTTTGTTATGATAGATGAAACAAAGATGGTGGGAGGTTGCAAATATAGATATGAGAGCAGTTGATATTATAAAGAAGAAAAGAGACGGGATACACCTGAGGGAGGAAGAAATAAATTTTTTGATAAAGGGTTGTTCATCCGATGTTATCCCTGACTATCAAATAGCGGCCTTTTTGATGGCCACATATTTTAGGGGCATGAGCTACGAGGAAGTTGCATCTTTCACCTTAGCCATGGCCAATTCGGGAAAAATAGCGGACTTATCTTCCATAAAGGGCGTAAAAATCGACAAACACAGCACAGGGGGAGTGGCCGATACGACAACTTTAATCGTTTGTCCTCTTGTAGCTGCTTGCGGAGTCCCGATAGCTAAAATGTCGGGAAGAGGGCTCGGACACACCGGAGGAACCTTGGATAAGCTCGAATCTATACCGGGTATGAGGGTTTCTTTGCCCCTTGAGGAATTCGTCGATATAGTAAACACTATAGGCATCTCTATAATTGGCCAGACGGAAGATCTTGTTCCTGCTGACAAAAAGCTTTACGCACTGAGAGACGTTACCGCCACAGTGGATTCCATTCCGCTCATTGCCAGCTCCATTATGAGTAAAAAGATTGCCGGCGGATCCGACGGCATAGTATTAGATGTAAAAGTAGGAGACGGTGCCTTTATGAAAGATGTCGATGAAGCTGTAAAATTGGCGAAGACTATGGTTAACATAGGCGAAAGTGCAGGCAAAAAAACGGTGGCGGTAATAACGGATATGAATCAGCCTTTAGGACAGGCAATCGGAAACTCCCTGGAGGTGATGGAAGCCTGCGAGGCGTTGAAGGGCAGGGGTAATAGCGATTTAATGGAGGTATGTTTTACACTTGGAAGTTTAATGTCTATCTTGGCTGGCGTAGCGAAAGACAGAGAGGAAGCCTTGGATCTATTGAGAGAAGCGCTTAATTCCGGCAGGGGAATGATGAAGCTAAAAGAAATGGTCATGGCTCAGGGTGGTGACGTGAATGCGCTGGAAGATTATTCTTTACTCCCTCAAGCAAGATTTAAATACGAACTAAAAGCAAAAGCAGATGGCTACGTCTCAAAGATGGCTGCCGAGGGGCTTGGGATATGCGCTATGAACCTTGGGGCTGGAAGAGAGAGAAAAGAAGACAGGATCGACCTGTCGGCAGGTATATTTCTAAACAAAAAGGTAGGAGAACACGTAAATAAGGGAGAAAATATAGCCACACTCTACGGAAACGACGAAAAACGCCTCCAAGAGGTATTGCCAGAAGCGGAAGCTTCGATAAAGATTTCAGCTCAAAAAGAAAGCAGGAGGAAGCTCGTATATGGGATCGTCAGGAAAGATGGCATTGAGATGTTTTAACCCTCAACCGAAGATGTCGCTACGAAGGGGGTCATGGGCAAAAAATTGCAGTTGAAAATAGCCTCTTTTGATGATAATATTTCTTAGCTCGGGGCGTAGCGCAGTTTGGTCAGCGCGCCTGGTTCGGGACCAGGAGGTCGGAGGTTCAAATCCTCTCGCCCCGACCATTTTTTTGATCAATATTGACTATTAAGCTGTGTTTTGTTAGAATTAGTATCGGAGGAAGGGTGATGGATAAGAAAATAGTTGCTCAAAACAGAAGAGCCCGACACGATTATTTCATTCTTGAAACCTATGAGGCTGGTCTTGTTTTAACTGGTACGGAGATCAAGTCGATTCGTGCGGGACGAGTTAACTTAAAAGACGGATATGCCAAGATAGAAAACGGCGAATGCTGGTTATATAATGTTCATATATCACCTTATGAAAAAGGTACCTACTACAATCACGATCCTCTGAGACCGAGAAAGTTATTACTTCATAATGACGAAATTAAAAGGCTCATCGGCAAAACTCAGCAAAAAGGCTTGACACTCATCCCGCTTTCAATCTACTTAAAAAACGGAAAATGGGCAAAGGTCGAGTTGGCGTTAGCCCAGGGCAAGAAGGTTTACGATAAACGTCATGCCATAGCGGAAAGAGACGCCCGGCTTCAGATGGAAAGGGCGCGAAAGATTACGAAAACTTAAACGGGGGCGAATGGTGTCGACGGCAGGTGGAGGGTCGTGAAGAGCGGGCCGAGGTCCCCGCAAACCTCGTTAAACAGGCGGGAAAACAATAATTGCCAACGAAAATTACGCACTGGCTGCTTAGTTAGCGGCCACGTCTTCGATGTCGCCGCCACCGCGATATCGACAGGCGTCACAATAGGTGGCTAGTTCTCAGGCAGCTCCTTCCTGTCTGAGGGGACACTTCAGGAGGATAGGCAAGCGCGATCCTGTCCCTGGGAGAGCGCTTAGCCGAAAACTAAAACAGGGACTATGCCCGTAGAACTTCACGGCTGGCCCTTGTCGGACGGGGGTTCGATTCCCCCCGCCTCCACCAGAAGACAACGAGCAGTCCCCAACTGGATATGGGGGCTGCTTTTTTGTTTGGTATGCATATGGTTTGTATATTTTGCTGTATAATACAAATTTGTTTGCCTCTAAGCGAGGCGTAAATTGTATTGGAAAGAAGGAATGGACAGAATTATGAATGATATCTCCAAGATACGCAATGTGGCCATTATAGCCCATATAGATCACGGCAAAACCACTCTACTTGATTCTATTTTTCGGGCAACGAGGCTGTTTAGGGAAAACGCGAAAGTCGAAGAGCGGGTGATGGACAACGATGAACTGGAGCGCGAACGGGGCATAACCATAAGATCCAAACATTGTTCCGTTCAGTGGAAAGATTATTTGATAAATATCATCGATACTCCCGGGCATGCAGATTTTTCGGGAGAAGTAGAGCGAGTGCTGTGTATGGTAGATTCGGTTTTGCTTTTAGTGGATGCCAACGAGGGGCCAATGCCTCAGACCAGATATGTCTTGATGCGCGCTTTGAAAGCCGGGCTTAAGCCCATCGTGGTACTAAACAAAGTGGATCGGCCAAACGCAAATGTGCAAGCTGCTTTGAATGCCACCTTCGACTTATTCTTGGAATTAGGTGCCACGGACGAACAAGCGGACTTTCCCGTCCTTTATGGCTCGGGGCTTCACGGATGGTTCGTCAAAGACATGGAACATGAAGAGCGCGAGGGAATGGACGCTCTCTTTGAGACGATAATAGATTACGTTCCCGCTCCCCTTGGCGACGTCAACAAACCATTTTTGATGCAGGCAACTACGTTGACCTGGAATAATTACATAGGAAGAGTCGGATGCGGAAGGATACTGCAAGGAAAGATAAGAAAAGGCGACACGATCGTCAGGACGAGCACCAGGTGGCAGGACAAGGATAAAGGCGAGTGGGAAATAACCGGTCGAGAGTTGGCGAAGGTGAGCCATCTTTGGTTTACAAAGGGATTGAAACCAGTGGAGGTTGAGGAGGCATCTGCTGGCGATGTGGTCTGGGTTGCCGGCCCTGAGGATATAATGATCGGCGACACCCTGTCCTTCGAAGAAAATGCGGATTCCGTGCTCACTCCGCTTGACATAGAAGAACCGACGGTCTCGATGTTCTTTCTCGTAAATAGCGGACCCTTTGCGGGCAAGGAGGGCAAAGCCGTCACCTTGAGACAAATGAAGGAAAGGCTAATGCAAGAGGCAAGGGCAAATGTCGCGCTGAAAGTCGAGGATATCGGCAGACATGACGGGCTGAAGGTATCGGGGAGGGGAGAGCTGCATCTCGCTATTCTGATCGAAGAGATGCGGCGCGAAGGGATGGAATTTTGCGTATCCCGACCCGAGGTAATTACTAAATACGACCATGACAACAACCTATTGGAACCTCTTGAGCAACTTATTATTGATGTGCCCGAGGAATATCAGGGAGTAGTCATAGAAAAGATCTCCAAAAGAAAGGGAGAATTCATGAGCGTTCAAAACCTTGGGACCGGTTTGCTTCGTTTGGAGTTCAACATTCCGACCAGGGGGCTTATAGGTTATCGGACTGAATTTCTTACCGATACCAGGGGTTTGGGAATAATGTCATCCCGATTTATAGGTTACGATTTGTGGCGGGGGGAAATATCCGGTCGAAACAGAGGATCGATGGTCAGCATGGATACAGGAGAGGCGACGAGTTATCAGCTGGATAATTTACAGCACAGAGGTACGCTATTTATATCTCCTATGGATCAGGTTTATGAGGGAATGATCATCGGAGAGCATTCCAGGCCCAATGATTTGCCATGCAACCCTACAAAGAAGAAACACGTTACCAATCATCGTTCCGCATCTAAGGATACTCCGATAATTCTCGACGTCCCAAGGGAGCTTACTTTAGATGCAGCCCTTGAATGGATCGCCGAAGATGAGCTTGTCGAAGTGACCCCGCTTTCCGTAAGGGTAAGGAAGAGCATTTTACGGCAGGAGGATCGCAAAAAGGCTGCGAAGAAAGTGGCGGTTACGGTAAATTGATATTCACTTTTTAGCTGGTTCGGTAGTTTTAGTACTTGCGGCAGGTTATTTAAGTCTTATTATAAAATACTGCTTTAGATATATTGGCTTTGGGCTGGCCGAAGCAAATGAGTTGCGAGTCCTTCTTGAACTTTCATGGATAGTGGGGTATCCTTTCCAAGGATATGACAATAAATTAAACGGGAGGGTGAGGGGTATCCATGAACATGTTCGGTAGCGCTTATAAAAAATTTATCCAACTTACATTTCTAATCGGTATTTCGTTTATGCTTTTTGCCGGTGTGGCGATTGCACAGCAGGGAGGATTTACGCTACACATACCCTTTACCGGCATCGAAATGGGTACTGAAGATGACGTCAACGTCGATGTAAATTTAAGGAACGCCACAAATAACGATATTGAAGTAACGCTGAACCTGGAGAGAGATCCAAAGGCGAACAATTGGGACGTCAGGTTCATAAGTTCTCAATGGGGTGGTTTTGGCGTCAACAGGGTTCGTTTAGGTACTGGAGACGAAAATAGAGAAGTCGCAATTAATTTGCATATCAAGCCTGGAGAAAATGCCGAACCCGGAAATTACAAGTTCGTAGTGAAGGCTTCGGCTAACGGAATTACGAAAGAGTATCCTGTTTTTGTGCATCTAAAGGGTGGAAAAGTTGCCGTCGATTCGGGTGCGGGGAAATTGGAACTCGAAACTAAGTATCCCGTTTTAGAGGGCGCTGCAGGCAAATCTTTAAGTTTTGAGATTAAGGTGAAAAATAACTCCGATAAAGATGCGGTAGTAGATTTTGTTACTGTTGCTCCATCGGGTTGGAATGCCTATGTGACTCCCCGATGGGAGACGGAAAAGCGCGTAAATTCCATTAAAATTGCTTCAAATTCTAGCGAGACCCTGAACTTTACCGTCGTTCCTCCCATCGAATCCGAAAAAGGGGAGTATCCTTTGGAGTTTCATGCCAAGGTTGGAGACAGTGACGTTAAATTGGATTTAAAAGTTATCGTCGAGGGAACCTATAAATTGCAGATAGCACCGGAGAGCAGAAGGCTCAACTTCGATATGGTAGCTGGGAGAGAAAGCCAGCAGGTATTTTACGTCTGGAACGAAGGATCGGCACCAATAGAGAACATATCTTTCTTGGTGGCCAGTAAGCCTGAGGATTGGGAAATAACCTTTAAGCCCGATAAAATAGGCGTGCTGGAGCCCCTTGCAAAGACCGAAAAACCCGAAATAGTCGAAATCACTTTTAAAACACCCGAGAGGACGATCCCCGGGGATTATCAAGTAGTGCTTACGGCAGCAGGCGACCAAGACAGAAAGTCTATAGAACTGAGAGCCACGGTCAAAGTTCCCACTACGTGGGGATGGATAGGCGTAGGTGTTATCGTAATCGTCATCGCTTTGTTGTTTGGAATTTTTGCAAAGCTCAAGAGGCGATAAAGATGGAATTGGTGGTTGAGGCTCGGGATATCGTAAAAAAATATGGCGATTTCAAAGCGGTAGATGGCATTAGTTTTTACGTGGCCCAGAGCGAGATCTTTGGGCTTCTCGGGCCTAACGGCGCAGGAAAAACTACGACCATATTGATGCTTTTAGGGATGACAGAACCAACGGCAGGAGAAATAAAGGTTTGTGGATATGACCCAAATAAAGAGCCCCTCAAAGTCAAGCGGATTGCTGGTTATTTACCGGAAAACGTCGGTTTCTACGAAGATATGACGGCGAGGGAAAACTTGCTTTACCTTGCAAGGTTGAACGGCATCCTGGATGATGTTGCTATCAAAAAAATTGATGATATTTTAGAAACGGTGGGCCTTTCGGATGTGAGGGATAAGCTCACCGGTACATATTCCAAGGGAATGAGGCAGAGGCTGGGTCTTGCCTCTGTCCTTATCAAAGATCCCAAACTGGTTATCCTGGATGAACCCACTACAGGGATAGATCCAGAAGGAACAGAACAGGTATTAAGCCTAATTTATAAGATGAGCAAAGAAATGGGTGTCAGCATTTTGCTCAGCTCCCATCTTTTATATCAGGTTCAGCAGATTTGCGACAGGGTCGGCATAATGTTTAAGGGCAAGATGGTCGCCATGGGGAGCATAGAAGAAATAGGCCGGCAAGCCTTGGGCGAACGTGAAGGGATTATGAAGCTGTCATACGAGTATATTAACGAGGAGGCATTAAATAAACTCGACGGAATTGAAGGGATTGTAGAGAAGAGAATTGACAATCATTCGATCATCCTAAAATTTAACGAGGATAAAAAACTTGATATAGTGCGCGAAGTTGTAATGAGAGGCTTCCTTCCTATCGAGGTCAAGGGGAGAGAGTATAGCTTAGAAGAGATATATATTAGATATTTTCGGGAGGAGTGATTCGGGATGGGCGGATTACTTCCCGTGTTTTTAAAAGAGCTCACGGATCAGTTTGGAAGTAAGAGGTTCATGTTGATAACCTTGATCATAGTTATCACAGGGCTCTTTTCTTCATATACAGCCTCTGAGGCATTGAAGGAACAACAGTTTTTGAACGAGGAGTATTTATTCCTTGGTCTTTTTACTTCATCGGGTGGAGGATTGCCTTCCTTCTTGTTTTTCATCAGCTTCTTTGGGCCTCTGCTGGGCATCATTTTGGGTTTTGATGCGATTAACGGCGAACGCACAAGGGGCACCTTGAGTCTCATCCTTTCTCAGCCGATTTATCGTGATGCGATTATAAACGGAAAGTTTCTTGCCTCTTTAGCGACGGTGGCCATAATGATAGCCAGCATCATGGTCATGATTGCCGGTATCTCTATTGCGAAATTAGGAGTCGTTCCTAACGGACAAGAGGTAGTGAGGGCGATTTTGTTTTTTATTGCCTGTATTTTATATATTGCCTTTTGGATGAGTTTGGCGATACTTTTTTCCATTATTTTTGAAAAAAGTTCTACATCTGCTTTGACCTCCATAGCCTTGTGGATTTTTCTGTCCTTCTTTGTATATATGATTGCAGGTGTTGTAGCCGATGAGATCTATCCTATCACGCAACAATCTACTCCGGAGCTTTTGGCAAAGCACGAGAGCTTGAGGACCATGTTGCTCAGGTTTTCTCCTTCCGTTCTTTTGGAAGAAATATCTGCTGCCCTTTTAAATCCGACAGTCAGAGTATTTGGTCCCATGTTTGAAACGCAGCTTAAAGGGTTGATTTTGACCCCTCTTTCGCTTGGACAGAGTGTGTTAGTGGTGTGGCCGCAATTTGTTGCGCTGATTGCTGCTTCGGTCATATGTTTTGCCGTCTCTTATTTGGCGTTTATGAGGAAAGAAATTAGATCCATATAGAGCATAGAGCATAGATTTCAAAGTGAAGTTTTATTTTTAGTTAATCATCAGATTAGATTTTTTAATTGGATTTATCGCTGTTAATATTTTAGAATGGTTTTAAAGCCATGGTCACATCTTTTCAGTCATGCATAAAGAGATGACTGAAAAGATGTTTGTGTGTCTAGCAAGTTTTTTATTAGAGATATACCCAGGGGGGTGTCTAATGAATGGTAATCTTTTTGGCTTCAGTCATTATGTATTTGTTGCTCGTTTGGTCAGGAGGGTCAATTCCCTTAAATGAAGTAGTCATCGCTATAGCCTTGGGTGGGATCATAACATATGCTTGTCGCTCTTGGAGCCCCGGGTTATACAGGATGACTGCGCTAAGGCCCGACAGATGGTTTAAATTGCTTGCCTTTATCTTTGGTCCCTTTCTCTGGGGAATGACAAAGGCAAATTTCGACGTT
>DGDP01000035.1:0-825 GCA_002385485.1 Acetomicrobium sp. UBA3949
GGGGCCTAAGATTTTTTATAAGCTGCCAGTTAAAGGTTTTGCCTGTGCCGCCAAAAAGCTTTCCAAGCTTTGTGTCAAAGAGCATGAAGTTTGCTCCCTTTTCGTAAATGCGAACGAGCGAGATGTCTTTTTCATCCGCTATCGCTATGGCCTTTATCGTTTTAAGCGGACACCTGGATATAAAGTCCACGCTTTCGTTGCCATGAAACTGGACTGCATCAAAAACCTTGCTTTTGATGATTTGGCTCATCAGTTCGGAAGAAGGATCGCTCACAACGGCTACCACCGAGACAAAAGGCGGAATATCGCGTGCCAATTCCTTTGCAGTATCGATATCCACTCTCCTCGGGCTCGGTGCCAAGATAAAACCTATTGCATCAGCTCCTGCCTTTATAGCGACATCTACGTCTTGTTTTCTTGTGAGGCCGCAGATCTTTGCCTTTAAAGACATATTTCGTCACCCAACAAGTATTTCAATGTTTCTTTAGGATTTGACGAACGCATCAAAGTTTCGCCTATTAGCACGCCATCGAAGCCCATTTCTTCTAGTAGATTCACGTCGTCATTGGTTTTTACTCCACTTTCGGCTATTATTTTTCTTCGGCTGTCAGGTTCAAGCTTCCGAAAGAGTCCCATAAGATGGAAGCATCTTTTTATGTCAACTGTCATATTTGTCAAATCCCTGTTGTTAAACCCAATGATCCTTGCATCGCTTTCGAGTGCTTTTACTAATTCTTCGTCGTCATGAATCTCGACTAAGGCCTCCATCCCAAGGTGGTGCGCTAAGGATACAAAGTCGCATATCGTGTGCCCGTCGTGGAACAG
>DGDP01000035.1:1097-4587 GCA_002385485.1 Acetomicrobium sp. UBA3949
GCCTCTTTTAGCATGGCTAGGCTCCCTTGAAAGAAATGTTTTTCCGTGACCACAGAGATCGCTTTGGCACCGCCTGCTTCGTATTGCTTAATTCTGGAGACTAGATCTAATTCGTCTGAGATAATCCCAGCGCTTGGCGAAGCCTTTTTTATCTCGGCAATGATGGAAATTCCCTCAGTTCCTAAAACGTTATAAAGCGATTTTTTGGGAGCCTTTAAAGTTTTTAGGTCTTTGATTTTTTTGTTCACGATTTCATCTAAGATCATGCTGCTTCACCTATGCTGTTTGTAAATTTGACTATCCGATAAAGCACGTCGGCGGCAAGCCCCTTGTCTATGACTTGAAACGCAAGTTGTACCCCTTCGGAAAAATTCTTTGCTGTACCGGTTACTAAAAAAGCTGCCCCTGCGTTTAAGGCCACTACATCTCTTTTAGGTCCTCGTTCCTTGCCATTTACGATTTCCAGCGCGATTTTTGCGTTTTCCTGAGGCGAATGGGCTAGCAAACTCGATAGAGGAGCTCGCCTTAGCCCTACATCCTCAGGCGAAAGGTAAAATTCTCGTATTTCTCCGTTTTTTAAGAATGCAATGTGGTTAGGTCCGCTAAGGGAAAGTTCGTCCAATCCACCGTGGCCATGTAGTACCATTGCGCCCTTTAGTCCCAGATTCATTAAGACTTCCGCAAGAGGCCTTGTTAGAGAGTCGTCATATACGCCCATTATTTGGTAATTTACAAAGGCAGGGTTGCTCAAAGGGCCTAAAAGGTTAAATAGTGTCCTTATCCCCAATTCTTTTCTCGTCCTAGCGACGTTTTTCATAGCCCTATGAAAGTGCGGTGCGAAGAGAAATCCAAAGTTTACTTGAGTGATGGATGCTTTTACATCTTCGGGAGAGGACAAAATCTTTGCGCCCAGTGCTTCCATCAGGTCGGCGCTGCCGCTTTTGCTCGAAATGGAGCGATTTCCGTGCTTGGCAACCGGTATTCCTGCAGCGGCTACGACCAGGGATGCAATTGTGGAAATGTTAAACGTTCCAACGCCATCTCCTCCAGTACCGCAGGTGTCTATGGCTGTCGAAGGAGCTTTTACTTTAGTTGCTTTTTCTCGCATGACCTTTGCAGCGGCAGTGATTTCCTCCACGGTTTCCCCCTTGCTTCGAAGCGCCACTAAAAAGCCTGCCGTCTCTATCTCGGAGGCAGAGCCATTCAATATTTCCATCATGGCCTCATATGTTTCCTCATAAGACAGATTCTCCTTTGCCGTAAGTTTTTCAATATAATTTTTAAGCATCTTTATCCCTCCCCATGATTGCTATTTTTAGTGTCTCAACTAGGGCCGCAGCCTTGTTCTGCGTCTCTAGGAATTCCCTTTCGGGGATAGAACCCGCAACTATCCCTGCCCCGACTTGAATTGCCAACTCCTCCTGAGTTTGCATGAAGGTCCTTATGGCAATGCTCATTTCCAAGTTACCGTTGAAGCCGATGTAGCCTATAGCTCCACCGTAAGGACCCCTCGAGATTGGCTCGACTTCGTCAATAATCTTGATGGCCACGTTCTTTGGAGTGCCCGTTACCGTGCCGGCAGGAAAGGAGGTTTTTAAGGCCTGTACAGGTGTGACAAAGGAGCATAATTTGCCTTCTACCTGTGAGACCAAATGCATTACCTTGTTGTACCTTTCCACTTCGAAGTACTTTGATACCTTGATGCTTTCTTTGAGGCATATGTCATTAAACTCCTCTAAGGAGAGATCTAAAAGTGACAGATGTTCTTGGCGTTCCTTGTCGTCAAACAGCATCTCCATTTCAAAAAAATCGTCTTCGTGAAGATCTTTGCCGCGGCGTCTCGTCCCGGCGATAGGGCGAGTAAGGGCAATACCGTCGTTTACCCTCAAAAGTAGCTCGGGAGACGCTCCCACCAAGCTTTTGCCGTCGAACTCCATGATGAACATAAAGGGTGAAGGATTGATCTCTCGTAAGATTCTATATAGTGAAATCGGAGAGATATGCCCTCTTGACTTTAATTGTCGTGATAGCACTACCTGGTTTGCTTCATCTCGTTTAATTCGTTCTAAAACTTGATGTACCATTTGTATGAAGTCTTTTTCGGATGGAATGGATTCGAGTTCGAATAAAAATTTATCGCGAGTACCATGTTCTTCATCAAACGTTCTTTCTTTTTGAAAAGTATGTCCATGGAAAAGTTTTGAAGGAATCTCTTGAGTGATTTCAGTAGAGCTAGAGTGAATAATTTGTCCTGCGGCCTTATCCATGACAAAATAAACCGAGGGTTCGAAGAGAAAGGCTCCCGGAAATCGGGAAAGAGGGGAACCTTTTTTTGATACCATATCGTAGCCGATATAGCCCAGAAGGCAGCATCCATCGAATGGTAATTCAGGATCGGATTTAAGCGAATTTTCCTTCACATATTCATCGATGACCCTAAAGAAGTCTTCCTTGGCATAAGTATTTATATTGCCTTCACGGTATTGCGCAATGGTCATTTCGTCTTTTGCTTGGAATAATGTTTTCGGAATCGATCCAATGATGATGAAATTTTTATTCTCCATCAAAAAAGTTGGATTTTTACCCCTAAAGCTTTCGTAAAGCCCTAAAGCGTAATTTGCTGCGTCTTTAGTTTTTATGCCCTCTTTTTCTCGTGCCTCCGAACCGTGTAAAATTGCTTCTTTCTTTTTATCGTCTCTGTCATCCATTTTTACGTCTCCCCTTAGCTAGCCTTAAAATTAATTAAAAAATGGAGGGTCCCTATATAGGGCCCTCCATTTTGTAAAAACTTACTTATAAACAGAGGGCCACGAAGACCGATCCTTAAGGATCTGCCTCCCTGGCCCTCTTAAAATTTATTTAGGCCACGGACGGCAGACTCAGCGAGCCTGCCACCACCAATTATTGTTCGCTTTTATTATGCTTACTATTAGAGCCATGATTATCATTGTCTCCCTCCGTAGATTGAGTAAAATCTATCACGGCTTTGTCCTCTTGTCAATAGGGGAAGGGCACTTGTGATAAATTTGGAATTGCTATGACAGCATAGAACAAATAACGACATGGCGCGATTATGCCGTTATGTGTTTATTATGATATCACTATAATATATAAACGTTTCTTGACAAAATTGCGCTTTTTTGTAAAATAGATAATGGGTTATTCTGTGTATAAGATATTTACTTAAATAGGAGGTGGAAATTGGGAAGAAAATATGATTTAAAAAATGCTCTAAAATTTTGTTTGAGGAGGGGAAGGAAACGATGGCTAATCTTCTGGAAAAGATGATTAATGAAGCAATTGAAGCTACCAAGTCAGTGTTTTTAGTCATCAAGGAAAAAAGAGGCGGTCAGTTTAAGCTGGAAGATTGCAAGCCCTATGTAGATGCGGTCAACAAGATGACGGTCATAGAGGGCCAATGCAAGGAAGTCATCGACCTCCATGTTCAATCGGTTAATGCTCATTATGAGATATTAAAGGGTTTGACAGA
>DGDP01000024.1:0-7170 GCA_002385485.1 Acetomicrobium sp. UBA3949
TATAAGAGACAGAGACTATCCTCAGCGGTGCCCCGTACTTCAGCATGGACCTCACTTGGACAGGAGAGGTATGGGTCCTGAGCAAAAGCTCATTGCCCTGAAGATAAAAAGTATCCTGCATATCCCTTGCCGGATGATGGGGTGGGATATTGAGAGCCTCGAAATTATGAAAATCATCTTCAACCTCAGGTCCTAGCGCTACGGAAAAACCAAGCCCTACAAATATATCCATGAGTTCGTGCATGACTTCAACAACAGGATGAAAACCGCCCCAAGGCCTGCCTTTTGGCGGTTGAGTGACGTCAATGGCATCCTTTCTCTCCTGTTCCCGCTCCTCCAAAAGAGCAAGCTCTTCCATTCGCCTTTTAAGCATGTCTTCAATGGTTGACTTTAAGTCATTAATTGCCTTACCCATGGCAGGTCGATCCTCTGGTGGGAGGGTTCCCAAACTCTTCAACATTTGGGTAACTATTCCCCTTCTTCCTAAATACCGAATTCGAAGCTCGTTCAGGTCTTCCGACCTTTTGGCAAGTTTCAACTCTTTTATAAAGGCATTTTTAACATCTTCGGTGTCATTAGTTTTCGGATTCACCATTTCCCCTCCTTACCAGACTGGCATGTTGTCGTTAAATTAAAGGCTCTTGAGCTTATCAATGTCTTCACGTTCTCCGATGACTGTAAGAACGTCCCCCTGCTGCAAAACGGTATCGGGGCTAGGAATCAATTTTGTCCCCTTTCGTTCTAGTAGCAATACAGTTAAATTATATCTCTGTCTGAAGTTCAGTTCCGCCAAGGTTTTTCCCCACATCTCTTCCTTCGCTTCAATGGAGCCTACCAAATAGGAACTGCCGGGCAACGCAGCAAATTCGCTAAGCCAGGGGAAAACAATGTTTTCGGCAATCCTGATGCCCATATCCCTCTCTGGAAAAATGACCCTGTGCGCTCCCACCTGCGCAAGCACTCTGGCATGAAGTGAGTTTTGTGCCCTAGCTATGATATGTTTGACGTCCAGACCTCTCAATATAGAGGTGGCCAATATGCTGGCTTCGATGTTCTCTCCTATAGCTACGATAGCGACGTTGGCCTCTTTTGCTCCGACTTTAATCATAGCTTCCTCGTCTGTAGCATCGACCTGCGCAGCCAAATCCACTATATCGGCAACTTCCTCAACGCGGTGCATATTTCGGTCAACGGCCACAACCTCCTGTTTCAGGGCAACAAGCCTGCGACAAACGGATTGTCCAAACCTTCCCAGACCAATTACGATCACTGTATTCTTGTCATTCATTATATCTTAGCACCTCTTTAACCGATGGGGATGTATGCGCGAGGCAAGTTGATGTTTTCCTTTTCTCGCTTCTTAAACACGCTGTACATGAAGGTAATAAGTCCTACTCGTCCCCAAAACATCAGTATTACTAACACTAGTTTTCCCGCAGACGATAGATGTGGCGTTATTCCTAACGACAATCCCACGGTCCCCAAAGCCGATACCACTTCAAAAAGGATCTGGTCGAAGGGAAAAGGCTCAAATAGGGACAGAAGAACTACGCTGACAAAAATAGTAGTTAAATACAGGGTAATCAAAGTAGTGGTGTTAACGATCAGATCTGATGAAATAGACTGATTAAAAAGAAAGGGTTTTTTGCCCCTCAAATTTGATTTAACAGTACACCACAAAACTCCCGCCGTCGTCGTCTTAATGCCTCCTCCCGTAGAAGCAGGCGATGCACCGATAATCATGAGAAGAACTATTATAATATACCCTGCCTTGGAAAAACTAGACGGACTAATTGTATCAAAACCGGCTGTCCTTGGAGTTACTGCCATAAAGAGAGCATTCCACAGCTTTAATGGGAGGTTATACTCTGCGAATGCCCCCTCCCATTCGGCAAAAAGAATTGTAAGGGTACCAAATATTATCAACATCGCAGTGGTCGATAAGACCAGTTTAGCGTAAGGCGATAACCTTTTATGGGATTTCGCTTTGGAAACCCATTCCATGTAAAAGGGAAATCCCAACCCTCCCAATATTATAAGAAACATAATAGCTCCAGGTATCATAAAGCTATTGCTATAGCTTTCCAAACTATTTGAAAACAACGAAAAACCGGCATTACAAAAGGCGCTGATGCTATGGAATGCAGCTGTGAAGAGTGCTTCTTTATGAGACATTTCCTCTGAGAATTTAATGAAAAGAGGGACGAAACCGATGGCTTCAAATAATATCGTAACCTTTAAGATCTGAATCAACAGTTTGACTGCTCCGGAAGGATGCTCCAGGCCCTTTTCCTTTATAAAATAAAATCGCTGCCGTATCCCAATCCGCTGCCCCATTAAAAAGGGCACAATAGTCATCGCAGTCATTATCCCCAGACCGCCAAGCTGAATAAGGGCCATTACGACAATTTGGGACATAAGCGTCAAATCGCTACCGGTATCGACAACTATCAGGCCCGTAACGCAAACGGCAGATGTCGCGGTAAAAAGCGCATTTATCAAAGAAATGGGCTTTTGGGATAAATTAAAAAGCCATATCAAAAGGGTCCCCACCGCTATGAGCGATAGGAACCCGAACACTATAGTTTTTTCAACTTTGAGAGAACTATAGGTTTTGATATCTATCGGACCAGCGCCTCCTTTGCTTTTTCAACCAGCTGTCCGAAGGCTTCGATATCCGATACGGCAAGTTCTGCTAGCATTTTGCGATTGATCTCGATGCCGGATTTGCGCAACCCGCTTATAAAGGTGCTGTAGTTCATACCATACACGTGAGCTCCCGCGTTTATTCGCATGATCCAAAGTTTCCTGAAATCGCGTTTTCTGTTGCGCCTGTCCCTGTAAGCATAGCTCAAGGACCTGAGCATTGCTTCCCTTGCTCTTTTAAATACATTCTTTCTGCGGCCGTAATATCCTTTGGTCAGCTTAAATAGCTTGGCCCTTTTATTTTTAGTGGCAGTTCCACCTTTTACTCTGGGCATTATCTTTCACTCCTTCTTTAAATCTTGCAATTAATTGGAATAGGGCATTAACTGTTTAATCTTTCTGGCAAATGCCTCATCGAGGTAGCCCTTTTGTTTTAATGCTCTGATGCGCTTTTGATTCTTTTTTCGAAGCAAGTGCCCCCGGTTGACTTTTTTGTAGGCCACTTTTCCGGTGACTGTTATTTTAAATCTTTTCTTAGCTCCGCTGTGAGTTTTGATTTTTGGCATTGCCATTCCTCCCTTTTGGTTTCATGAATGTAGAAATCAGCTTTGAGACTCCGTATCTTTCGCTGCCTTGCTCTCTGACTTTTGCAGAATAGGTGCCAGCATCATGCGCATATAACGGCCTTCCATCTTCGGGTCCGAATCAGCTTTTCCCAAGCCTTCACAGTCCTTCTTCACCCTTTCGAGCACCTCTCTGCCCTTATCCAAGAAGGCCATCTCTCTGCCGCGGAAAAATATGGACACCTTTACCCTATGGCCACTACGCAAAAACTCCTTGATGGCCTTAACTTTGAAATTATAATCGTGCTCATCGATCTTCGGACGCATCTTTATTTCCTTGACCGTTTGAACTTTCTGTTTTTTGCGAGCCTCTTTGTCTCTTTTTTGTTGTTGATATTTGTATTTGCCATAATCCATGATCCTACACACAGGGGGATTTGCCTGAGGAGCAACTTCCACCAAGTCCAATCCACTCGCCTCGGCCATCTCCAGAGCCTGTTGGATGGGAACTACCCCTACCTTGGATCCATTGGCATCGATCAGCAAGACCTCAGAGACCCTTATCTCCTCATTTACCCTTGGTTCGTTTACTTTCGCTATAACTGGTCACCTCCACAATAAAATAGGGACTGGCAAACAACGCCCAGTCCCTCACAGTCTCTGTAGCAGTCAAACACTACCAGCTACTAACTTTCAGACTTAACCCGAAAGGCAACTTTCGCGCCACCGGGTGAGAGGGGTGGGCCCTCTGCTTATCACAATACGAAACATTTTTGCAATATATCACGAAAATTGCTCGAAAGCAAGCAGTCTATTTAAAAATCGTCTTTCAACGGGTAATATTCGTTGCTCAAAAGTTCTTTCAGAGCTTCCAAGCTCATACTACCCAGATCTCCCTTGCTCCGATCCCTAACTGAAACCACATCATTTTCGACCTCACGGTTGCCGATGATTATCATATAAGGAATTTTTTGCATCTGGGCATCCCGTATTTTTTTGCCCAGAGTCCCCTCCTTGCGATCCACCTCGACTCTAACGTCCTGTTTTTGCAAAACAGAGGCCACAGTTTTAGCATATGGCAGATGTTCGTCCGATACAGGTAATATCTTGACCTGAACCGGAGCAAGCCAGTATGGAAAAGCTCCTGCGTACTGCTCTGTCAATATACCGAGAAACCTCTCAAGGCTTCCAAGCACAGTCCTGTGTATCATAACCGGCCTGTGGGGCTCTCCATCCGGACCTATATAGGTGATATCGAATTTCTCCGGCATCTGGAAATCCAATTGGATCGTGCCGCATTGCCATGTTCTGCCAATGCAGTCTTCTAGGTGAAAATCAATCTTGGGCCCGTAAAAAGCGCCATCGCCCGGATTCAGCTTATATTCCACCCCTTGATCGTCGAGCGCTTCCTGGAGAGCTTGTTCAGCCCTGTCCCAAAGGGCCTTCTCTCCCATTGCATTTTCAGGCCTGGTCGATAACTCCACGTGATAGGGAAATCCGAAGACACCGTAAATATATTTGACTATGTTCATTATGTCGATTATCTCTTCTTTGATGTGATCCTCGGTGGTAAAAATATGCGCATCATCTTGGGTGAAGCATCTAACGCGCATGAGACCATGCAGAACACCGGACCTTTCGTGTCTGTGAACCACACCAAGCTCGGCTAACTTCAACGGAAAATCGCGATAACTTCTGAGCTGAGATTTATATACCAAAATTCCACCGGGACAGTTCATGGGCTTAATGGCAAAAGGCTTGCCGTCTATTTCAGTAAAATACATATTTTCCCTATAGTGATCCCAATGCCCTGACCTGATCCACAAATCCTGATCCAATATTAAAGGTGTCTTTATCTCCTGATAGCCCCTTTGGACGTGAACCTTTCTCCAAAAATCAACCAAGACATTTAAAACCACAACACCCTTGGGATGAAAGAAGGGAAACCCCGGAGCCTCGTTTTGCATGCTAAATATATCCAGTTCTTTCCCAAGCCGCCTGTGATCTCGGCGTTTTGCCTCCTCAACCTTGGCAAGATAAGCCAAAAGATCCTCTTCCGTAGGAAAAGCGGTGCCGTATATACGCGTAAGCATGGGATTCCTCTCGTCCCCTCGCCAATAAGCACCGGCAACAGACAGGAGCTTAAAATGCTTGAGATATGATGTATTCGGCACATGGGGGCCTCTACACAAATCTATAAACTCGCCTACCTTGTAAAGGGATAGGGTATCATCTTCTATTCCATCTATAAGTTCCAGTTTATAAGTATCGCCACGCTCCTTGAATATGTCTATAGCTTCGTCTTTGCTTACTATCAACCTTTCAAAGGGTATAGCCTCAGCCGTAATTCTTTTCATCTCTTCTTCTATTTTTGGGAGATCGTCTTCGGTTATGGGAGCAGGAACGTCCATATCGTAATAAAAACCGTTCTCTATGGCCGGACCAACTCCATATTTAGTTCCGGGATAAAGCCTATATACAGCCTGCGCCATTAAATGCGAGGTGGAATGCCTGAGTATCTCAATGCCTTCGGGGCTGTCCATTTCAACCGGCTCTATATTGGCATTTTCTTTCACTGTCGTGTCGAGATCGCATAACTTTCCATTTATCTTTACGGCAATCACTTTGCCGTCTATTCCTAGTTCCTTGATAATTTCCGAGGCTTTCTTTGGATATTCATTTACAGACACTCATATCCCCTCCCTGTCTTATTTGACATTATTTAAAATTATATCATAGCTTGTTCGCTTTTTAAGTATACGCCTTGCCTTTTGATATGAAAAGCCAACAAACTCCTGCATAAAAACCTGTCGGTAAAGATAATATCACAATTTGCTTGACCCTATCCTCCGTGCAGGTTAAAATATGTCATGCATCGGGACGTAGCGCAGCATGGCCAGCGCACCTGCATGGGGCGCAGGGGGTCGGAGGTTCAAGTCCTCTCGTCCCGACCATAGCGAATTAAGGCGGGGTTAGGCCCCGCCTTTTTTCATCATTATTTAATATTTAATTTATTATTTGGAACAAGAGGGTGAAATTCAAGCCGATTATGAGAAATATGACAAGAAATACACAAAAGGGACATATAGCGAAAAAATCTATCGGACAAAACTTCCTTGTAGATCCCAATATAGCTCGCTGGATAGTGGAAAATGCCGGTTTAAATGAAGATGACGTCGTCTTGGAAGTAGGTCCCGGAAAAGGCATGCTTACGAAGGAGATTCTAGCCAGCCAATGTCGCTTTTTGCACGTCATTGAAATTGATAAAACACTTGCCCCTTTTCTCGAGCCCATAGTTAAAACATTCAAAAATAGAATGTCCATAATTTGGGGAGACGTGTTGACGATAAATTTAAAGGAACTCTCTCCACTGCCAACCAAAGTCTTAGCCAATATACCCTATAACATCACAACTCCTCTAATATGGCAGATTCTCGAGCATCTGGCGCCATTGGGCACAAGAGAACTTCTTTTAATGCTTCAGCTCGAACTTGCTCAAAGATTGTGTGCCAAGCCAAAGACCAAAGACCGTTCGCCTGTTGGAATAACCATAGAAAAGATGGGCAAAGCTGAGATAGTCAAAAAGGTGCCGCCCAAGGTCTTCTGGCCAATTCCAAAAGTAGAGTCCGCAATTGTACATATCATCTTGGACAAAGATCTTAAATTAGCATCCGATCACACGTGGAGAAGATTATTGCGCGTTGCCTTCGCTCGAAGGAGGAAGACGCTAGCAAATAACCTGGCTTGTGTTTACGATTTTTTTAAAGACAAAGATAAAACATCAAAGCTTCTGGATGACCTGAAATTGTCCACCACTGTTCGCGCTGAAGAATTAACCGTCGACGACTGGCACCATTTGTATGAGTTTATATCAAAGATAGACTAAAAACATCAAAAATAGAAAAAGACGAGCCGTCAGGCCCGTCTTTTTTATTATTCTGGTGGAGATGAGCGGATTCGA
>DGDP01000024.1:7341-11719 GCA_002385485.1 Acetomicrobium sp. UBA3949
CCCCCTGCTTGCAAGGCAGGTGCTCTCCCTCTGAGCTACATCCCCAAAATATGGTGGGCCGGAGTGGATTCGAACCACCGACCTCACGCTTATCAGGCGTGTGCTCTAACCAACTGAGCTACCGGCCCATCGGGAAAGAATATAACATAACTTACGGATCCTTAGCAAGGACTTTTTATCGCGAAAAGGTACAAAAACGTTTTAAATCCGATTCACGCAATCAATGTCGCATGAAGCTTACGCCCGAGCCAAAGATTCTCCAATTATTCGAGCCTCCTTGACCATATCTGGTTTTCCTGCTGCTTCTCCGAGGCCGTTGAGTCCAGGCGCCACAAGGACCCTTACATCCTTAAACCCTATAGAAGCTATGGCATTTTTCATTTGATTGATATGCGTTTCATATTCCCTTGCAATTTCATATCCCTGGGACACCACAAGCACTGCCCTCTTCCCCTTCGGCAGACGGCTCACGAACTCAGGTGCCGGTCCCAAAAAGGCAAATAACCGATCGAGTACCGTCTTAAACTGAGCTGTCACGCCTGACATATAAATCGGGGCCCCAAAGACCACGATGTCCGCTTTTTCAATGGCATCGTATATTTTCACCATGTCATCCTCTACGGCACATTTGCCTTGCTCTTTACAAGAGTAACATGCCTGGCATCCCCTTATATCCATCTCGTTGGGGTAAAATATCTCGTTGTCCTTAATGCCGGTAGATTTTAAAATCTCCCGCACGAGTACATCAGAATTACCGTTTTTCCGTGGGCTACAGACAATTCCTATGGCTTTCATTATTCATCCCCCCTTTTTTTTGCACTAAAATGGTAGTTAGATAACCATTATTTATTAGCATTGCCTAACAATAAAACATAACATAAATGCGTTCCTTACGCAACTGAAGTTTGTCGAAATGCTTATCTGCTTAAAATAAATCTAAAACCTGAGCGGCGACAAGATAATTGATTTTTCTGTCATGTCGCCGCTGTCATTTAATTTTCTTTTATAGTTACAATGAGCGTGTGTGTATCGGAATCGAAGGTGATGAACTTTATAAGGCCAGAGACGGGTGAGCGAACTATTTCTTGCGAATTCGGCTTCATCCCTATTGGGTCGCCTTCCTTTAGGTTAGCACCTGTACGAACCATAACGCCTGTAGTGGCATCGACTTGGACGTTTACACAGCTCACCTTGACTCCGCTAAGACCGGTTCGTTCAGCGCCAAGTGAGGATCGCTTAAGACAGCAAAGGCGACCTTTTGAGCAATTCCACCCTGCAATTGAAAGATCGTTTTACCCACATAGGTATTATCTTTGATGCCTGAAAATAGCGCAGATCCCGGCCCGAAGGCAAATAGAGGAACAACGCTGCCATCGTGTTCATGAGTCGTCCAACCGATATGGGCCCGCTCGTTTATAACTTTTACGATAGGATCTGTAGCCGTCCATTCGCCCTCGATCTTAAGTCCTTGTTGAATAGCAGCTACTTCCTCATCCGTAAGGTCCGTTACGCCCATATACTCGGCTGCGATTTTTTTAATGTTCTCAACAGACGAATCTTTTTTTAACATGGGGGCGATCTTTTCTTCAACAGAACCTTTCACTGCAAAAAGAATTTCGGGCTTAGCCCACTGCTCCTCGCCCATGCCTATGGATAACCCTCCGTTGGCATGGTCTGCCGTAACGACGACGAGAGTGTTGCCATCCCTTTTAGCGAAATCAAGCGCCGTTTTGACGGCCTCGTCAAAGGCTATCATGTCGGCCATTGTCGTTGGAGCGTCGTTAGCATGGGATGCATGATCGATCCTTCCTCCTTCAACCATGAGGAAAAACCCATCTTGATCTTTGCTCAAGATATCTAAGGCAGCTTTCGTCATTTCAGCTATGCTCGGCTCTTTATTCGCGTCTCTGTCAAGCTCGTAGCTCATATGACTTCCTTTAAAGAGACCTAATATCTTGCCTTCGCCCTTGTTAGTGGAATCCAGGAGCCCCTGACGATCCCTTACGAAGGTGTATCCCTTTGCCTCCATTTCCTTCACCAAATCCCTATCATCGCTTCTTTTGCTTCCATCTTGGCCCTTCGGGACAAAGTGGCGGAGTCCACCACCTAAAAGGACGTTTACGTCAGAGTTTACAAACTGTTCCGCTATGGCGTTTTCGTTGTCCCTATCGTCTATGTGGGTGGCAAATACAGCAGGTGTCGCATGGGTTATTCGAGTCGTTGTCACAAGCCCTGTAGCCTTCCCCTTGTCGCTGGCGTTTTCCAAAACGGTGTAGAGGGCCTTGCCCTCCGGTGTTTGAGATATAATCCCGTTATCGGTCTTGTATCCTGTAGCTAAAGCCGTGCCTGCTGCAGCTGAGTCTGTGATGACACCGCTTGACGGCAAAGGATGCGTAGTCATGGCACCTCCAACAGGACACTCTTCTATTGCGAGACTTCCCTTGGCCAGCTTTCCTAATGTAAGTTGAGCGAAGCCCATTCCGTCGCCGATCATCAAGATAATATTTTTAGGTATTGATTCTTGGGCCATGGCTCCTCCGGTAAGCAGAGTAACTAGCAGTATGAAAACAGTCGCCCACTTAACAAAAATACGCATCTTCATTTTGACAACCTCCCCCTTTTAAAGTTTTTTTGTCTTAACTGATGCTATTGCAAAATTGGCAAACTTGAGGTTGTATCTTCCGCAAAGACATAAAACATCCTCCCTTCCAAACGAAATTTCCATCGACATTTTCATTCTATCCGGGAAGGGTTACAGATTTGCTTAAAATTGGTTAAGCTTATGTCACAATTGCCACGAAATGGAATAAAGGGGGAGGAGATGTCCCTCTTAAGAGGCTTTGCATGATATATTTTACATTAACAATAAAATCCAGTAGATGTATTTTAGTTAAAGAATTATTTCTTGCGTTAACATTATTATATGCTACTTCGGGTGGGAAATTTTACTGGCACCAAACAAAGAAAAACTCTTTACTTATTGGCAGCCATATTGACAAAGTTTTTTAATACGAGATAATTTAATGGCTTATCGTTGCACTATATTCTTATTTTTTGGGGGGAAGGACATGAAAAGGGTTATTATACTTACGGCTATCTATTTATTTTGCGTTGGTTTTTTATCGCCGGCACTGGCAGCTCCTGCTTACCACATAGGAATTTGCACTGAGACGGTTTCGCAAGCAGAAGACGATCTCAGAGGAGCCGAACGCGCCATACAAGAGTACGGAGACGTAGCCAGCGGAGGTATCATTCAACATATCACCTACCCGGACAATTTCATGCAGGAGATGGAGACAGTGATAAGCCAAATAGCCGGCTTAGCCGATGATCCTTTGATGAAGGCAATCATAGTAAATAATTCCATTCCCGGAACCACCGAGGCATTTAGGCGCGTAAAGGAAAGAAGGCCTGATATCCTTTGCTTCGCCGGAGAAGCACACGAAGACCCAGGTGTAATCGGGTCCGTGGCAGATTTAATTACGAATGTCAATAACATTTACAGAGGTTACCTAATTCCTCTTGCCGCCAAGAAGATGGGGGCAACCGACTTCGTCCACATATCCTTCCCTCGTCATATGAGCTACGAACTGCTATCGAGAAGGCGCAACATAATGGAAGCAGCATGTAACGACATAGGCCTTAAATTCCACTTCGAGACGGCTCCGGATCCCGTAAGCGATGTGGGAGTAGCGGGAGCACAGCAGTTCATACTCGAAAAAGTTCCGGCATGGCTTGAAAAATACGGACCCAATACTGCCTTTTTCTGTACTAACGACGCCCACACCGAACCGTTGATCAGACAAATAGTCGCTCACGGCGGATACTTCGTAGAAGCCGATCTGCCTTCGCCTCTGATGGGATATCCCGGAGCATTGGGAATTGACCTCTCTGCCGAGAAGGGCGATTTTCAGGCCATAGTAAAAAAGATCGAAGAAGCCATAATACAAAAGGGAGCCTCTGGTCGTTTGGGCACTTGGGCATACTCTTATGGATATACGAATTCGGCTGGGTTAGTAGAACTTGCCAGACGCGTCATAGATGGCGAAGCTCAGTTAGACCTGGAAAGTTTGACGGCGGCTTTTGAAAAATACACCCCTGGTGCCAGGTGGAATGGAAGTTATTATGTTGATATAAAT
Organism: Acetomicrobium sp. UBA3949; assembly: GCA_002385485.1. Taxonomy (GTDB): domain Bacteria; phylum Synergistota; class Synergistia; order Synergistales; family Acetomicrobiaceae; genus Acetomicrobium. The sequence goes on from DGDP01000024.1 coordinate 11,481, forward strand.
ACAGGAATTGAAAATAGACGCCATGTGCTTCTATATCAGGACACTTACGTATTTGGAAAGGGATTTTTGGGATTAACGAACATACAAGTCCCGGATAAGTATTTGAATATACGTTAGGCACAAATTTTTCTGATACTAAACATAAACAAAAGCACCCTCGCCAAAATTCTTTCGCAAAGGGTGCTTTTTAAATTTTAATAAACCTAAATAAACAATGGAGCGGACAACGGGATTCGAAC
>DGDP01000024.1:11800-12200 GCA_002385485.1 Acetomicrobium sp. UBA3949
TGCTCTACCAGCTGAGCTATGTCCTGATTATAACTCGGCCCATATTAGCACAGATGCGGCTTCTTGTTCAACAATTTTTTTAAAGATTCCATACAAATTAGATAGAGGCCGACGCTCCTAAAACTGCAAATTTTCCGAGATGTCGGGTTGACATTATGGGAGAAAACAGAAAGATTGTCCTGTTTAACGAGAGGTTTCAGGCGTGGGAGGATGCGCTTGAAGAATTTATCCTATTCAGAAAAGCCGAAGGGTACTCGAAGCGCACCATTGAGGACTATCGATATACAGTCACACGCTTTTTTACCAAATACCCGGAGGCTTGGAGTCCTCAACACACTACCAAAACGAGAACTGCCGTGCTTTCATTCCTCGGCCAGGACGACATCGCCCCGGCCACGTT
>DGDP01000069.1 GCA_002385485.1 Acetomicrobium sp. UBA3949
CGAAAACTTGATGGAGTTGTTGATTTTTTTGGATGCCTTGAGAAGGGCTTCTGCTTATCAGATCAACGTGGTGGTTCCTTACTTTGGTTATGCGAGGCAGGATAGAAAGACACGAGGTAGAGAGCCGATTACAGCAAAGTTGATAGCGAATTTGCTGGAGAAAGCCGGAGCCGACAGGGTGGTATCGGCAGATCTTCATGCCGGACAAATTCAGGGCTTTTTCGACATTCCCGTAGATCATCTCACGGCCGTTCCGTTGCTTGCATCCTATTTCCAGGAGAAGCTGAAGGATGAAATAGAGGCGGGGAAAGCAGTTGTCGTATCGCCCGACATAGGCGGAGTGGTGAGAGCGCGGCGTTTTACAGAGCCCTTGCATACTGATCTTGCCATTGTTGACAAGAGGAGATCCTATGACATAGCCAATCATTGCGAGGTGATGGAGATAATAGGACACGTCGACGGCAAAGTGGCCATCTTGGTGGACGATATGATAGACACCGGTGGCACTATTGTAAAAGCAGCCGAGGCATTGATGGAAAGAGGAGCTAAAAAGGTCTATGCGGCTGCGACCCATGCCGTTTTGTCCGGCCCGGCCATAGAGAGGCTCAAGGATTCGCCAATAGAAGAAGTGATTTTGACCGATACCATCCCATTGTCCAAAGAAAAGACATTGGATAAAATCACTGTGTTGTCCATTGCTCCGCTTTTTGCTGAGGCTATAAGCAGGATACATTCAAATGATTCGGTGAGCATACTCTTTCGATAGGCTATAATGTTTTAAAATACGGGAAATATTGGCAATCGTTGCGTTGCATTTTACAAAGGGCTGCTTTCGTTTAGGACATTTAACATCATAATTTTAGTTCTGTTTCGAGGGAGGAATTCAATATGGCGGTTGGGAACATTGATATAAGGTTGGAATATAGGGAAAATCTGGGAAAGAACAGATCAAAACGGCTACGAAAAGAAGGCTATTTGCCGGCAGTCTTTTATGGTCCAGATTATAAAGAAGCAGTTCCGGTCAAGGTGTCCGTCGATGAGATTTTGCCACACATATATTCTTCCCATTGGAAGACCTTGATGTTTAACGTAACTTTCCCCGACGGCAAGAAAGAGATGGCGATGATAAGGGACTACCAAAGGGATCCCATAAGCAGGCAGGTCCTTCACATCGACTTCTATCAACTTGTAAAAGGGCACAGAGTATTGGTAGCTGTTCCCATAGTCCTTATAAACAGGGAATCCTGTCTGGGCGTCAAGAAGGGTGGAGTTTTAATTCAATCTCTTCACGAATTAGAGATGGAAGTTCTTCCTACGGAAATGCCCGATGAGATACATGTAGACATAGCTGGACTCGATATAGGAGACAGCCTTCGAATATCTGATATCAACTTGCCGGAAAGCGCTTTAGTATCGGTCGATCTTGAAGACACTGTCGTTCAGATCGTTGAAGCAGTCGAAGAAGAAGTAGAAGCAGAGGAGGAAGTTGAAAGGGAAGTCGAAGTAATAGGCAAAAAGCCCACCGCAGAAGAAGAGGAGGAATAATTTTAGAGTGGGCGTACGACTCTGCGTCGGCCTTGGCAATCCGGGAGCAAAATATGGCATGACAAGGCACAACGTAGGATGGCTGGCCATGGATGCCTTGTTGGAAAAATTAAATAAATTTGCCGGTTTCCAGTATCGGTGTAATGGCATGATATGGGGACCCTTCGACGTAGAGGGAGAAAGGGTCTATCTGTTAAAGCCACTCACTTTTATGAACTTAAGTGGCCGTTCAGTAGTTCAGGCAAAAAGAGAATTAAATATAGATAATAATAATATATTGATAGTTTATGATGATATATATTTACCCTTTGGCAAATTAAGGCTGCGCGCCAAGGGCAGTGCAGGCGGCCATAATGGAATGGCTTCCGTTATAGGCGCGCTTGGCACATTGGAAATACCTAGGCTTAGAATAGGGACGGGAAGAGAGGAACCCATAAAGGATTTAATCGGTTTCGTCTTATCTCCCTTTGACGAAGAGGAAATGAAGGCTTTGCCCGATGTGCTAGAGAGAGCAGCAAAGGCAATTTTGGCCTGGGTTACAATGGATATAGAACATGCCATATCCTACGTAAACAGCAGCCTATAGGACGTGATGCATGAATTGCAGATGTACATTGAAAGGGTTTGGGATGTCGACCTCGAAAATTGGATAAGGGGAGACACCCTTTGTCTCCAAACGAAGGGAGCCGCGAGGCCCTGGGTTTTAAGAGATTGTAAATTTAAAAGCATAGCTATATTCCCCGACAATTCGCAGGCGCTGGACTTTTATTTCGACTGGAAGGCATTGTTCGGAGAAAGGGAAATAGTCTATTTGCCGGAGTTGCCCTTGACGGCAGATCAGGTGGGACAATCCGCATTGTGGGTTAGCAGAGGAGAGCTTTATAGAAAGTGGCGTCATGACGAGGGCTATAAGCTTTTAATATCGACACCGGGAGCCCTTATGACGCCCCTTTCTTTTGCCGACGACAGCTTCAACATAGCTGTTGGAGAAGCCATCGGCAGAGACTGTCTCTCCAGATGGCTTCAAAACAGTGGCTATGAACATGTCGATTTAGTGTGGGCGCCTGGCCATTTTGCC
>DGDP01000086.1 GCA_002385485.1 Acetomicrobium sp. UBA3949
AACCTCCTGTACAAAGCTAATCTCAAGCTTGCCTGGGGAATGTAGTGCTCTGGAATGCCTATGGGAATCTTTATATCCATAGAAAGGGCCTCGGTTCCTTCTCCCTTCAAATTCTTCATAGCATCTTCGATCAGTTTATAGTAGAGTTGGAAACCAATTTTTTCAACGTGCCCATGTTGTTCTATACCCAAGAGGTTACCTCCGCCCCTAATTTCCAGATCTCTCAAGGCCAACATATATCCTCCGCCCAACTGATTGCATTCCGAAATGGCCTCAAGTCTCTGCATCGCCTCTTTTGTCAACACTTTATCACTGGGATACAACATATATGCAAAAGCTTGTCTGCTCCTTCTGCCCACCCTTCCGCGCAGCTGATGAAGTTGAGAAAGTCCAAACATGTGCGCATTATCCACAATAAGAGTGTTAGCCCTAGCTATATCGAGGCCGCTTTCGACAATAGTGGTGCAGACGAGGACGTTGATGTCTCCCCTTAAAAATTTAATCATCGTCCTTTCGAGAACGTTTTTGGGGAGCTGGCCATGAACAATTCCTACCTTTGCCTCGGGAACGAGCTTCTTTAAGCTCTGCGCCCTTTTCTCTATCCCTTTAATTCGATCATATACAAAAAATACTTGACCGCCACGAGATATCTCTCTTACGATGGCTTCCCTCACAAGACTATCCCTCCACGGCCCGACTACAGTTATAACGGGCTGTCTTTCCTTGGGAGGGGTGCTCAGAAGAGATATGTCCCTAATCCCGGACAGTGCCATGTAGAGTGTTCTGGGTATCGGCGTAGCCGATATGGAAAGCACATCTACCTCGGCTCTCATCTTTTTTAAAAGTTCCTTTTGTTTCACCCCAAACCGGTGCTCCTCGTCTATAATTACCAGACCCAAATCTTTAAATTGAACATCCCTCTGCAATAATCGATGGGTACCTATCAGTATATCCACAAGTCCCTTTTTCGTATCCTCCAATATAAGGCGCTGTTTTGCCTGCCCTTCGAAGCGCGAAAGCTGTTCCACCCTGATCGGCATGTCACCTATTCTGGCAATGAAATTTTCATAATGTTGTTCTGCAAGAAGAGTAGTGGGAACCAATACCGCAACCTGTTTTCCTCCCTCTACGGCCTTTATTGCAGCGCGTAATGCCACTTCCGTCTTGCCGAAACCGACATCTCCCACCAGGACTCTGTCCATGGGAATCGGCTTTTCCATATCCCTCTTTATCTCTTCAATCGCCTTCAACTGGTCAGAGGTCTCTTTATAGGGGAAGGTTTTTTCAAAATGACGCGACATATCTCCGTCTTTGGGAAAGGGAAATCCCTTTTTCAATTCCCTCAATGCATAGAGCGATAACAGATCCGCTGCAACCTCTTGAGCCTTTTCTTTCGCTTTTTGGAGGTTCTTTTTCCACGACTTCCTGTCAAGACGATCAAGCTGAGGATCAACTCCGTATATTCCTTTGTAAGGGGCAATTTTGTACAGCTGATATATCGGCACCAATAGTCTTTTTTTATCGCCGTACTCTAAAATCAGATATTCCCTTTCGCCTTCTCCTGTATCCGTAGAGGTAACTCCTTTGAAAATGGCTATCCCGTAATCCTCGTGTACCACGTACTGGCCGACCTCTAAAGTTTCCTCCCAATCCGACGGGGGGCGATAGGAGAAATCCAAAACATTTGACCTGTCGATCCCCATAATCGAAGATTGGGACAGTGCGACCATTTTGCCCTTTATATCCAGAAAACCACTGCTAATGGGCCTAGGTATGAATTCGATATCCCGACTCCGCGCCCAATCGGCCAGATGTTCCATATCAGCGTAGAGGCTAACTCTGTAACCCTCTTCTTTCCACTTGAGCAGATAAGCATTGGCCTCTTCTAATTTTCCTTTAAAATAAGGCTCGTTCAATATATCGAACCTATATGCTGCACCTTCCGGCGATGAATCGATTCTTATCTTGGGCAACCTTCCGAGGATTTTATAAATCTCTCTCCAGCTCTGTATGGAAGGCAAAGACTTATTATCGTCGCATAACTTATCCCAAAGCCAACTATATATGTCTCCCTGCGACTCGAGCTCTTTTGGGTCGAAAAGTATTACGCGGCAACCCTCAGGGATCGTCTCGAAAGGAAAGGACAATTTGCTGCCGTAAATTCTATGAATTTCTATCTCATCATGATGGGCGATGCTTTTTTGGGTCTCACCGTCAAAAGCTCTGATGCTCTCCACTTCGTCGTCAAAGAATTCCACCCTAATGGGATATCTGTAAAGCGGGTCAAAGAGGTCCAATAAATTTCCCCTAAGGGCAAAATGGCCAGGCGCCCACACCAGATCGACTTGTTCATAGCCGCTGTTTTGAAGCCATCGGCAGAGATTATCTCTGCCGATGGCTTCTCCAACAGCTATGTTGAAGCTGTCGTCGGAAAAAGAAAGGGGCGTTATAAGGGCCCCAGGTGTCGATATTAAAAGCTTATTGTCCTCGCCATGACGCCACTTTCTATAAAGCTCTCCTCTGCTAACCCACAATGCGGATTGCCCCACCTGATCTGCCGTCAAGGGCAACTCCGGCAAATAAACTATTTCCCTTTCTCCGAACAATGCCTTCCAATCAAAATAAAAGTCCAGTGCCTGCGAATTGTCGGGGAATATAGCTATGCTTTTAAATTTACAATCTCTCAAAACCCAGGGCCTTGCGGCTCCCTTCGTTTGGAGACAAAGGGTGTCTCCCCTTATCCAATTTTCGAGGTCGACATCCCAAACCTTTTCAATGTATATCTGCAATTCATGCATCACGTCC
>DGDP01000130.1 GCA_002385485.1 Acetomicrobium sp. UBA3949
AGATGTGTATAAGAGACAGGGTATATCCTTCGTTATGGGGTCTTTCTTAAGTCTCCTGCACACCTCCCAGCCGTCCATAATTGGCAACATGAGGTCTAATATGATCAAGTCCGGCAACGACTCGTAACAAATCTCCAAAGCTCTATCTCCGTCTGCGGCCTTTATTATTTCATATCCCTGCATTGAGAGGTATTGGCTTACGAGGGAAGCTATATTCTCTTCGTCTTCTACGAGAAGTATTTTTTCACCGCTCAAGAGTTTTCCTCCCTAGGCCTCCTTATTTGAGAGGCACTTATCTTTTTCCCGGTGACTATATAGATAACCCTTTCTGCTAAATTTGTAGCATGATCTCCGGCTCTTTCAAGCGTTCGGGCGACAAGAAGAAGCTCGGTTGCCTGTTCTATTACCTGCGGTCTTTCTATCATGATCAACAGAAGTTCGCGGAATATCTGGCGTTCAAGGTCGTCAACTTCATCGTCCATACGACATACATCCTCGGCCTTCTTCGTATCCTTTTCCATCAGGGCATCAAGGGCGAGAAAGACCATTTTACGTATGTCGCTTTCAATTCTGGGTATATCCAGGAGAGGTTTTATATGGGGTCTGTCGGAAAGCTTGATCGCCCTTTTTGCGATGCTTGCGCCGTAATCGCCTATACGCTCTAAGTCGACTGCCATATGCATTATTGCCGACACCGTCCTCAAGTCCTGTCCCAAGGGTTGAAATCTGGCCATAAACTTCAAACAGCTCATGTCAATATCCTCGGCCATATCGTCAAGATTTTTGTCGCCCTCTATTACTGCCTTGGCCTTGTCTACGTCCTGTTCTTTTAAAGCAAGAACCGATTGAGATACGGCATCTATGGCCAGCTTGCCAAGTTTTAAGAGTTTTTCCTCCAGATTTTTTAATTCTAGGTCTATATGCTCTCTAATGTTAATATCCATCACTCCATCACCGACCTCTTATGTCAATTAAAATTTGGTTATATTTTATCCGAAACGACCCGTGATGTAATCGGCAGTGCGCTGGTCTTCGGGAGAGGTGAATATTTTTTCCGTAGGCCCCATTTCCACCAGTTCTCCCATCAGAAGAAATGCTGTCACGTCGGAAATCCTTGCAGCCTGTTGCATGTTGTGCGTCACGATCACTATCGTGAAATGGTTTTTCAAGTTTCTTATCAACTGTTCAATGCGGGCAGTGGCCATAGGGTCTAACGCAGAAGTCGGTTCGTCCATTAAAAGCACCTCAGGGTTTACGGCAATAGCCCTTGCCACGCACAGACGCTGCTGTTGTCCTCCCGAAAGAGACAAAGCCGACCTGGTGAGTATATCCTTGACTTCATCCCAAAGGGCGGATGCTTTTAAACTGTTTTCTACAATTTCGTCCAACCTGCTTCTGTCGGTTACACCGTGGAGGCGAGGTCCGAAGGCCACATTGTCATAAATAGACATGGGGAAGGGGTTTGGTCTTTGAAAGACCATTCCCACCTTTTTGCGAAGCTCGATTAAATCCATGCCTGGAGAGTAAATATCGGTATCGTCCAGGTAAATCCTACCTTCGACTTTTGCGTTTGGCACGAAATCGTTCATCCTGTTGAGACATCTTAGCAGACTGCTTTTTCCGCACCCTGAGGGTCCAATGAGAGCCGTTACGCTTTTGTTAGGTATTTTCATGTTTATGTTTTTTAAAGCCATAACGCCTTCATAATAAAGAAACAAATTTTCGATTTTCACTTTCATGACGTCCCTCGTAATATCGCTCATATTAAAAACCTTCCTTATACTACATTAAGTAACGTCTACGGCTTAATCTGGCGCGCATTATAATGCCTACTAAAGTGATTCCCAAGACCAAAATGAGTAAGACCAAAATTGCGCCATATTGAAGCGGTCGTGTCTTGTCTATAGATGTGCCTGCAGTAGCTAAAACGTAAACATGAAAGGGAAGGGCCATGACTTCCTGAAACAGGCTTTTTGCAATTCCGGGCGTGAAAAAGGCTGCGCCTGTAAACATAATAGGCGCTGTTTCCCCTGCGACGCGGCCAACGGACAGTATGGCACCAGTGAGGATGGATGGCATAGCCGTAGGAACTACTACCTTGCTGATAGTCTGCCACTTGGAGGCACCAAGGGCATAAGATGCGTATCGAAGGCTTTGGGGGACGGCAAGGAGCGCCGTTTCGGCTGCGCCCACTATAAGCGGTAGGGCAATACAGCCCAAAGTGAGTCCTGCCGATAAGAGGGATGGATTGAACTTAAGCGTTATACAGAAAAAGGAAAGTCCGAAAAGACCATAGACTATTGAGGGAACTCCCGCCAAGCTCCTTATGGCCAGTCTCAATGTTGTTGTGAATATATCGTCTTTAGCGTACTCCGCTAAATATATGGCCGTACAAATTCCAACAGGAAGGGAAAAGGCAATGGAGACCAGTATTAGCTGTATGGTTCCCACGATCGGTGTTAATATACCGCCCTCCGTCATAGAATTTCTGGGCGGTTGTGTTAAAAATTCTATAGACAAGGCTCCGGCTCCCTGGACAATCACGAAACCTAAAATGCCGAATAAAATAAGTATCACAGCGAACATAGAGGCCCACAATATAAAGGTCAATGATTTGTCCTTTAACTTTCTTCCCATCAATGCAATTGCCACCTCCATCGCTTTTCTACCCAGATGGCTGCAAAATTAAGCGCCAGGGTCATTAACAATAAGAGCAATCCGGCAAAGAAAAGAGCATGATAATGAGGAGAACCGACTGGGGTTTCGCCCATTTCGGCAGCTATAGTAGACGTCAAAGGCCTTATGGGATCGAATAAACTCCTTGGGATGATGGCTGCCCCTCCTGCGGCCATTAAAACCACCATGGTTTCGCCAATTGCCCTCATCATACCAAGCAGGCAGGCCTGCATAATACCGGGCAATGCGGCGGGTAGGACCACTCTGGTGATCGTCTCCTGCCTTGTGGCTCCCAGGGCGAAGGACGCGTCTCTAATGTCGGAAGGTACGGAAGAAATCGCGTCGTCAGCCAGCGACCCAGTTATAGGTATGATTAGGATGCCCAGAAGTAGGGAGGCGTTGAAAAGGTTTAATCCGGAGACCAGCTCAAAGGTATTTTGAAGCCAGGGGGCCAAAAGGACCATTCCGACGAAACCCAGCACCACAGAAGGTAAAAAACCCAGCATTTCGAGCAGAGGTTTCATTATATTTCTTAAAGGGGACGGGCAAATTTCGGATAAGTATATGGCGACCAGAACGCTCAATGGAAGGGCGAAGAGGGACGACAGAATAGTTACGGCCAATGACCCCGCTATTAAAGGGAGCATTCCAAAATCCGGAGGAGAGTAAGTGGGATACCAATATAACCCGAGTAGAAGCTCCTTGAGCGACGTCGATTTTAAAACCGGGATTCCTTCCTTTATCAAGAAAAACAAGATAAATATAAGGATAAAGATACCCACCATAGCTATGCCGCTTATAATGGTCCTGGCTATAAGATCCCGTTGCTTTATATCCCTCAAATCAGAACTTCCTCCTTTGGGATAACCGACTCGTGCTTCTATAAAGCTTCATGGAAGATTCATGCCTGTCTATACTTATAAAAACAATAACATTCGCTAAGAGCTTATCATATTCTATGTAACAATATTTTTACAAAATTGTAAAACCAACGTTACTTTAAAAACAGTCTTTTTTGGCGTCACGCCGCCGTATAGTTTCAGTACTGGCAGGAAATATCCGAAAAAGTTTGTTGTCTTGGCATTTTCGGCTTTAGGGTGTTAAATTTTGTTGGGTTCCTGGAATAAAACTGGAGGTGTTGATGTTGAAAGTTTACAAAAGCTCAGCGAGGCCAAGCGAGGTGAGCTCGCAGGCATTGGGTATTTTCGTCTTTGAAGGCAAAATTGAGGAGTCTTTGAAAGAGCTTGAAGGTTTGGGTAAGAGGGTCAAAAAGCAGGCGGAACATGAGCACTTTACCGGTAAGAAGGAAAGTATGCTCAAAGTCACTTTTCCCGAAGGCCCAACGCCCAGGGTTTTTCTGGTGGGATTGGGACAAGAATCGAAGGCGAGGATAGACGATTACAGGGTTGCCGCTGCAATTATAACGAAGGCCGCTTTAGAATCACATGCCGGAGAATTGTATCTTTACTCTCCAAAAATTAACCCTCCCATTTCACAGGCCCTTGCCGAGGGGGCTTTGCTCGGCGCCTACAGGTTCGACCGATATAAAACCGATGGCCGAAAGGAGGAAGGCAAAAGGAGAATTAATGACCTCTATATAATAAATGGCGACGACGATGCCATCGAAAGAGGCGTCCTTTTTGCCTGCGGACAGAATTATGCCAGGGATTTGGCGAACGAGCCTCCAAACCTTGTCAACCCAGCCACCTTAGCGAAGACGGCCGTTGATTTGGCTGATGATATGGGCTTGGAATGCGAGATATACGACGAAGTAGAGTTGGAACGCATGGGCATGAATGCCCTCCTTGCTGTCGGGAGAGGATCTGCTAATCCACCCAGGTTGATCCACCTGACGTACAAGCCGTCGTCCAGGCCTTTAAAGAAAATTGCCCTTGTCGGAAAGGGGCTCACCTTCGATAGCGGCGGATTGGATATAAAAACCTCAGAGAATATGAGGACCATGAAGGGCGATAAAACGGGAGCATGTGTCGTCTTGGGAGCGATGAGAAGCCTTGTCAAGTTATATTTGCCGATGGAAGTGCACGCCTTGATAGGAGCCGTTGAGAACATGCCGAGCGGTTCGTCATATAAACCCGATGATATAATCAAAACCTATACAGGAAAGACCATAGAGATCGATAACACCGACGCCGAAGGGCGGGTGACTATGGCAGATGTGTTGGGTTTTGCCTCGAAGTTAAATCCCTCTTACATGGTCGATATTGCTACTCTTACGGGAGGTTGCGCCGTAGCCCTGGGTCCTTACAGGGCAGGAATATTTGCGAACGATCAAGCCCTTTGTAACGCATTGCTCGATGCGTCGTCTTTCACGGGAGAAATGCTCTGGCAGCTTCCCATGGACGACGAGCGCTTGAGAAAGCGCTTGGATTCGCCCTTTGCCGATGTGGCCAATTCAGCGGGAAGGTATGGAAGCGCCATCACTGCTGCTATGTTTTTAAGAGAGTTTGTGCCCGAAGACATTCCCTGGGCCCATATCGATATAGCAGGCGTAAGTTACTATAAGGAGCCTTTCGGGTACTACTCCAGCGGAGTATCGGGGTTCGGCACCAGAACAATATTGCAATGGCTTTACCGGTTGCAATAAAAAGCCCTAAGGCCCATACAGGAGTTCGATGGTAAGGACCCCTTTTCCTTACGCTGCCTAAAAAATTCATTTTGAAGGAGCGCTTAATAACGCGTCGATACTTCCGCCGCCTTGTTTCTTACGTGGATAAGCCTTCTGTCGGTTGGAGGATGCGAATTAAAGCCGCTGGGACTGGTTTCGTAACCTGCCTCTTTCATCTTTTCCAGTGCCCTAACCAAACCCCATGGATCGTAACCGGCCCTGGCGGCCAACTCTATGCCGTAGTCGTCTGCTTCCACTTCCTGCTCACGGCTAAAACCGGATTCTGCAAGGGCGTAGCCAATGTCCAAAGGATCTATGCCCGAAGAACTTCCCACCTTGCGGAACAAGAGGCCCCATAAAATGCTTCGGGTGACCGTTCTGCCGTAGTGGTTGAGTTTTATGTGTCCGATCTCGTGAGCCAGGACGCCCGCAAGCTCATCTTCGCTGTCCAGCAATTCGAGCATTCCCTTTGTCACCGTTATCGAATACTTGTTCAAGGAAAAAGAGACCCAGGCGTTCGGCTCCTTTTGGTCGACAACAGCGATTGGAGCAGAAGGATCGATTCCGGCTGTTTTTGCCAATTTCGCCCAAACACTTTTTACCGAATCGGGTTCCAAGGCAGCCAATGAAGCGTTAGCCGAAAGAAATATAATAATTACTGCCCCAACGAGGAAAGAGCGCGCAAATTTTTTCATTTTCATCACCCCCATCCATAGTGGGGTAAATTTCTAGATTTATTTTAATTCTCATTTCCAATATTAATTCTAATATTTTATACTGGAATTGAAAATGAGAATTTTTACGTAGGATGGAGGGATGAAGGCCTTTGATTCCCGGAGGTGGGTAGTTGATGTTAGGTGCAATTGTGGGAGATATAGTCGGATCGGTATATGAGTTTGATCCGGTAAAAGACGAAAAGGCGGTAATTTTTTTTAAAGAAGGCTGCACCTACACAGATGATACCGTTCTCACTGTAGCGGTGGCCGATTGTCTGTTGCATAGAGGGTCTTATGCCGATTATTATTTAAAATATGCTAGCCGATATCCAAATGCTGGTTATGGTCGAATGTTTAAGCTTTGGTTGAAATTTAACGGACAGAGATCTATAAAAAGCCTTGGAAACGGTTCGGCGATGAGGGCAAGCCCCATAGGATGGGCATGTAACGAAGCGGAGGACCTTTTGAGGGAGGCCGAAAAAAGTGCCCTTCCCACGCATTCAGACCCGGAGGGTATAAAAGGCGCCCAGGCCGCGGCTTTGGCCGTGTTTTTAGCTAGAAAAGGTTATTTGAAGGAGCAGATAAAACGAGAAATAGAAAGCCGTTTTGGATACGACCTGTCGAGAGAACTCGAGAAAATACGTCCTTCCTACAACTTTGACGCCACCTGTCCCGGTTCCGTCCCAGAAGCGCTTATAGCTTTTTTGGAGTCCGATGATTTCGGAGACGCCTTGAGAAAAGCGATATCTTTGGGCGGCGACGCCGATACGCAGGCTGCCATAGCAGGAGCCGTGGCCCACGCATATTATGGAGGCATTCCCGGCGAAATGATCGAAAAGTCGAGGATGCTCCTGCCAAGCGAGTTTGTAAAGATAATTGATATATTCGTCGATACCTACGATGTCTTTTGATTTTTGAAGTCATAGAAAAAATAAGGGTGCTGATTTGTTATCTGAGACCATAAAATAAGGACCGCGGATTTCTGCGGCCCTTATTTGGCATATCGGTGTAAGCCTTTTATAGGAGCCTTAGTCGACCAGCTTTAAAGGAACGGCAGCTTCCGGAGTGTTTACGTTAAACGTAAATGTTTCAGTAAAATATAAGGATACTACTGTATCATTGTGCTCTTTATAACCAATCGAGATGTCCTGTCCCGATACGAGCTCGAAATCTCCGCCGCGAAGGGCGACAACTATTCCGTCGTTTATCTGGGAAGATAGGATTATCCTACTGTCGCCAAGAATGTCGCTGATTTTCTTGTAAAGGGGATAGCCTTCTCCTGCGGAGAATATCCTGGTATAAAGGGCCGGACTTGCAACAAGGGTGTAGGGTCCTTCGATGCCGTGTAAGGCAAAATGCGCCTTTACCTGTGCCAAGCTTGCTAGGAGCTCCGATGGGTCTTGAAGGGGCAGTTCCTGGACAAACTCTTTTGAGGCAGCGAAAATGCCTTCTATGCAGGCATCGTCCAAACCATAGAATACTGCTTTATCTTCGAAGGATGCTATCTTTCTGGCTGCTTCTTCGAGACTAGAGAGATCGGGAGATTTGGAGCCTCTGGCTATACTGTCTAATTCGCATAGGGATAGCTCGAAGGGCACGTAAGCTTCTACCAAAGGCAAACTCAGGCGCGTAGCATAACAAACCTCTTTGGAGGCATCGCCCTTTTTAAGCTTTCCCGTCGGGTAGGCTGCATAGTCCCAACCCAGGGGGCCTATGAAATCCACAAACTTTCTTGCGGAGAGGTTCTGTTTTAATATCTCTTCCGATCTTTGGAGTATCTCTTCCCAGGCAAGGTTATTTACGGGTGCGAGCTCTTTTTTTAAAAAATCCATCTGATTCATCCCTCCTTTACTTTTTAAGAGATCCGATGTTTAAGCTCGAAGGGGCTTTATCCTTCGAGGGTGTTTCGTTTGACGTCGCCGATTCTTCAATTTCCGTAATGGGCTCTTCGGTAAAAAGGTAGGTACGAAGGGCTTCATCCCAACCCGGCATATTTCGTCTCAGCCATTCGAGAAGCATTGCTGCGTGTTCCATTTCTTCGTCGCGATTATGCTCTACTACTGCTTTAATCGCTGGATCCTTTGTGGCTGCAGCTCTGTCGTTGTACCACATGACTGCTTCTATCTCTTCTTTGAGGCTGGCCAGGGCTCTATGAAAATCTCTATCCTGTGCAGTGAGCTCTTCTACCGGTTCATGATATTCGGCCATGGAAAATCCCTCCTTAATTTGATATGTTTTCGAAATTTATTATACTTCACAATTGGAACTTGGGCAAAAGAACTTATTCTTTAGTACAATGAGATAGCTATCGAAGAATCAATATAAACAATCAGGGAGAGATATATAATGGAGAATAGGGAATTTCAAGTCGACGAAGCGACCGTCGATACTTCTTCTTTAGATTGGTCAAGCCTCATTGCCTTGGCAGTTACTCTTTTAGTGTGGTCGTCGGCCTTTGCTGCGATAAAGGCAGCTCTAGAGCATTATACGCCTCTTCATCTCGCTGTCCTCCGTTTTATGATCTCTTCGCTAATATTGCTTCCCTTCGTATTTATTAAGTTCGGTTTGCCCCAATTAAAAGATCTCCCATTCATATTTTTTCTGAGCGCTACGGGCATGCTCCTTTACCATATACCGCTTTGCATTGGAGAACAGACGGTTGCGGCGGGTTCAGCAAGTCTCTTAATCGCCACGGCTCCGGTTTTCACTGCCATATTGGCCGTTATCATTTTAAAGGAAAGGATGAACCCTTTGGGCTGGGCCGGCATTATCATAAGCTTTGCGGGAGCAGCCGTGATTTCACTTGGCGAAGGCGATTTTGGCCTGGAGTTGGGAGCCCTTTGGATTTTATGTGCGGCCTTTATGGAGTCCTTTTATTTCGTTTACCAGAAAAAGCTTTTACCTAAATATGGTGCCTTTCGTCTTACAACTTATGTAATAATGGCCGGAACTATCTTAATGATCCCCTTTGGAAAGGACCTTTTGAAGGCGCTTATAACGGCACCTCCATCTGCTACTATCACTGTTGTGTATCTCGCCATCTTCCCGACCTGCATAGGCTATGCGGGCTGGGCTTACGCCACTTCCAGAAATCCTGCCTCTCTGGTTGCCAGCAGTCTATTCCTGAATCCTGTAATGGCTATATTTATAGCTTGGATATGGCTGGATGAAATGCCCACTTTCATATCGATTATGGGTGGTGTAATCGCAATAGTTGGAGTTTGGATGTTGCAAACATCTAGAAGGTCTGGTGCGATAGGGGATGTTTCTAAACGAAAAACATAATACCCAACGTAGAGATAGGCCGGGAAGGCTGAAGGCGTTTGAACCATGGTTTAATAATTCTCGGTACAAAGGTATTTGCATTTGCGGTTCCCATCCCTTTCGTCATATAAAAAGTGCTAAATGGATTTATTTTAGGGATGTTGACGAGATCGTTTCTTTCGTGAGTGAAAGAGGTTTAGTTTTCGGTTGCGGTAATATAGCGGGGTTGCCCCTTCGAGAATTGCTCTCTTATGAAGAGGTGAATTATATCTGCGACAGGATTTAATCGTTATCGCTGTAAGTATAGCTTTAGGCTTGATATTTTATCGCAGGACAGGTGTAGCTACGGGAGGGATAATTTCGCCGGGCTTGCTTGCTTTGGGGCCATTTGCACCACGTACGTTTGCCTTCGTCATAAGGGGGTTAGATGTGCTGCTTGTTGTCTCGCTGGGCGCATCTTCCTATGGTGCTAATGATCCGAATTTTCCTATCCCGATAATTCTAAGGGAACTGAGAAGGGCAGGATTTATCTCTACGAAGGCGGCTTTTTATACCTTTGGCGGAGACTACGAAATAGGAGCAGGCATTCCTCCGGATGGACTTGAAATATTGTCGCGATCTGCGATATCGGACGATGTACCGCTTTTACAAGCGAAGTCATTGCAAGAAGTGATTGATGCAAAAGTAGGACGTTTAGATATATTTAAACCTGCTTTGGTGGTGCAAATTGACGGATCTCATGCAAATATGGGAACCGATGATGCTGTATTGTCGTTACCACCAGGTTTTTTGGATTCAAGATATGCCGAACGCGCCGGCAATGGGGTTATAGGATTGGTCCTTAAAAGAGGAATACCGGTTATACATATGCTTAACGTCAAAAGTTTATGCCGGATGACCGGCGTTTCCGAAGGGGTAGAAGTTGCAAAGAAAGGACCGAAGCCCTTCAAATTTTCAAGGGCCTTTTTAGGCTTATTGTTTTTTGCCGTCTTTTTGTATAAGTATGAGCGATGGGCCTTTGAATAAAGGTGTAAGTATCCTCTTTTTAAATGATATACATAGCAGCTTAATATAACAATGAACTCTCCTTAATTCCTTTTTATATCAGGATAAAAATATATTTTTTGATATTCGTGATACAATTAATCTTAACCTCTAAGTTCCTCTTTATTAAAAGATGTTGCGGAGGTGATTCGGAAGCGGGAGCTTCAAGGGGGTGTTTTGATTGAATGACGAAAGATTTGATCGACTGGCCGGTGAGCTTTTGAGGCTCATAGAAATTCCAAGTCCGAGCGGAAATGAAGGACCTATCCTGGAATACCTCGAAAAAAGGCTGCAGTTTCTTGGCCTTCCTTCAAAAAGGCAAATGATAACCGAAAATATGGGAAATTTAGTCTTTAACCCGGGTTCTAAGGTGTTGTTCGATCTTCATGTAGACACCGTTCCTGAAATCATGGAAGGTATTAAGTGTAGCCCGTATCTGGACGGAGATTTGGTTTACGGCAGAGGGGCATCCGACATAAAAGGGTCAATAGCATCGCTCATAATTGCCCTGGAAGACTATGCACAGATAACCAAAGGGGATGTTGACTTTCCTGCAAGCATAGTTTTTACCGTCGACGAAGAACAGGGAGGCAGGGGAGCTTGCGAAGCAGTGAACCTAAAGCCGGAAGAGGTCATCGTCTTTGAGCCGACGGAGCTTGATATATGCACAATGGAAGCAGGAGCCATAGGAGTCAGACTGAATTTTTCAGGTAGGCCCGCCCATGGAAGCGATTTCGAGGCGGGAGAAAACGCCATTACAAAGGCCATCGAATTTTTGTCCAAATTGAAGGAATTGCCCTTTCTAGAAGGAGAACATCCTCGCATTGGCGAGGCCGGATTCAACGTGCAGGCTCTGTTTGGCGGCTCTGCCGACGAACTGGTCATTCCAAGCCGAAGCGAGATGTACGTCGATTTCAGGTTATTACCCCAGGTAGATCACAGAGAGGCGGAGATTCAGTTAAGGCAGTTCTTTGAGGAGGAGGGGGTCGACTACGAGATCGACGATGTCTCGCCTTCGTTTCAGTTGGACGATGACGTTCCAATCGCCAGAAAACT
Organism: Acetomicrobium sp. UBA3949; assembly: GCA_002385485.1. Taxonomy (GTDB): domain Bacteria; phylum Synergistota; class Synergistia; order Synergistales; family Acetomicrobiaceae; genus Acetomicrobium. The sequence continues at coordinate 11,383 of DGDP01000130.1, forward strand.
TAAGGAAGTTGCTTCAGCGGAGTTAGGCCTGAGCTTGCAGACGGGAGCTTTTAAAAGCTGGAGCGATGCAGAGCCCTACGTTACGGCGGGCATCCCTGCGATAGTTTTTGGTCCAGGAAAGCTCTCCGTATCCCATACGCCCTTTGAACACATCTCCTTGGGGGAAATGAATGTGGCAAGCAGGATTTTGACGGCCTTTTTGGCCTCCCTTACAGATATCTCGAGGGATGAATTGAATATTTCAAGGGTTCGCTGAACATTTAAAAATAAAGGCTGTTTTAGGTTTAACCTAAAACAGCCAAAGTTAACTTAAAAAGCATCCCTTCAAAGATTTTTTATAAACCTTATCCATTTTCCTCTTTTTTCTTTTTCCTCGAAACCCTGGCTTTTGTAAAAATTTCGGGCGTGGAAATTCTTTTCGCCCGCCCACAGCTCTATTATCTTGACGCCTCTTTTAGCCAATAAGTCCATGGCCTTTTCCAATAGCAGTTTCCCGATTCTTTTGCCCCGGTAATCGGGGTCGACCAGGATTTCATGTATTTCTCCCACGATATGGCCCTCCGGGGAAAGCCATTTGTGGTCTATGGACACGAAACCCACGATCCGCGATCCGTCAAAGGCGACCAAAAAACCACCATCGGCTCGCCTGTGAAGCCATCCGAGATATCTTTTGATCGTCTCAATGTCTGTGTCGGCGTACTCCTCTAAGCCTTTGTAAGCACGTCTGTAGAGGTCAACGATCTCCGATTCGTAGTCGGCGGGGTTCACGCTCTTTATTTCGATAGTACCTGAGGCCTCTCCCTGTTCAAAACCCCACGGCTCACCACCTCCTTCCCTAAAGAAAATCATGTAAAGGCGCTATCTTTCCCATGGGGGTAACATACCTTACCTCGCATTCGAGCCAAAAACCAGTCCTTTTGTGGACTGTCTCTCTAATCATGGTAATCAGCTCGAAGGCGTCTTTGCAGCGCCCGCCTCCGACATTAACTATAAAGTTAGCATGCATTGGGCTGACCATGAGTCCCCCCACGCGAAGTCCCTTCAAGCCCGCCTCTTCTATTATCTTGCCCGGTGGGCCGCATGCTTCGTATATTTCCGCATTGTTCGTGAAGACGGAGCCGCAACTTGGAAATTTAAGGGGAAATTTGCATTTTCGCTCGGCCAGTATGTCTAAAATGCGCCTTCTGATGTTTTTGGGGTCATCGCCTTTGCCCTCGATGCAGGCCTTGAGGATTACATAATTTTTTCTTTGAAAAAGAGAGCTGCGATAAGAAAATTCGCACTTATCGCGAGATATCTCGATGAGATTTGCACCTTCGTCCAAAGCCAAAACGCTTTTTACATTATCGCCGATTGAATGCCTCAAGCTGCCTCCGTTCATGTAGATAAGCCCACCTAAGGTACCAGGTATTCCGCTGACGTGTTCAAGTCCCGAGATGCCTTTTGAGGCGGCGATCTTTGCCAAGCGAGGAGTCCACACGCCGGCATCGGCGATAATACTTGTGCCGCTTGTCCGAACACTTGCGAAGGATTTGCCGAATTTTGCCACTATGCCACGCAGGCCTTCGTCGGGAAAAAGTATATTGCTTCCCCTTCCGATGACGATAAAGGGAACGTCCCGCTCCTTGGCGAAGACGATCAACTTCTGCAGGGAGGGGATGTCGCTCACATTTACCAGAACGTCGGCGGGTCCGCCGATCTTCCAGCTCGAGTACAGGGTCAGCGGCTCGTCTTTTTTCAGGTCCTTTATGCCTATTTCTCTCAGTCTGTTGGCCAATATTTCAGATTTCAATTCTATCCCTCATGTCTCCTTTGTATGTGAGATGCTCGACCTTTCGTCTCGTAATAGAATATCAAACTTTCGTCATATTTCTAGGGGGAACTTCTCGAAAAAGCTTCCTCCCAGAGCGCGATTTATCCTCATTAATATAATACAATATACAGATAATTTACTTTTAAAGCGTAGTATAATATAAAAAACATGTTACTAGTCAAACATATCACTATCACTAAAGACGGGAAAGAGGTGAGATGTGTGACTAAAGGCACTAAGGAAGTCGGCCTCGACATTAAGGAGCTAGAGGATATCGTAAACAAGGCTAAGGAAGAGAATTTAGGTTTAATACCTCTACTCCAGAGAACCCAGGAGGTAATCGGCTATTTGCCGAAGGAGGCCCTTGTAGCATTGTCGGAGATGTTGCACCTTCCCTACAGCAAGGTCTTCGGAGTAGCTACATTTTATGCACAGTTCCATTTGACTCCAAGAGGACGTCACGTGATCCAACAATGCGACGGTACTGCCTGCCATGTCAAGGGAGGTCCCAGGATAAGGCGCGTCATAGAGGAAAAATTGGGCATCTCTCCCGGCGAAACTACCGAGGATTTGAAGGCTACATACGAGATTGTCTATTGTTTGGGTTCCTGCGGACTGGCGCCAGCTGCAATGATCGATGGCAAGGTGATTGGAAGGCTGACTCAGGAGAAAATGAAGAGAATTTTAGATTCGATGGAGTGAGGGGAGCGAAATGTGCAGCTTTAAGTTGAAAGGCCCCGAGGATCTTGAGAAGTTGGCCGAAGAGGCCAGGAAGGATCTGGTAATAAGGGAGGGTGCTGAATTCACGGTAAAAGTCTTCATTGGGCAGCTAAATAACAGAGAGACATATAGAAAAGTGGCCAAGGCCTTTGTGGATGAAACGAAAAGGGCTAACGTCAGAGCCAGGGTGATAATTGCAGAGGGCGAAGCTGCTTCCGGCTTCGATCCCCTCGTCGAGATAGATACACCGCGGGACGGCGTTGTTCTTTACGCAAACATCACTCCCGACAAAGTTCCCATCTTGGTAAGAGAGCATTTGGTAAAGGGAAAAATTGTTTCTGAGTGGATCGTCTCTCAGAAGCGCAGCCAGCATGTGCTCTTTAGCTGGCATTAATTTCTTATGATGTATTGGAGAGATTGTCATGTCAGTTAATTATCGTGCAAATATTTTGTGTTGCAGAGGTACGAGTTGTACGGCGGGCGGATCCCGTGAGATATTGGAATCCTTTAGAGAACAAATAAAGTTGCATGACTTGGAAGATGAGGTCTCCCTTTCCTTTTCCGGTTGCCACGGGTTGTGCTCCATAGGTCCTGTCGTGGTGATATATCCGGAGGATATATTTTATTGTCAAGTAGAGCCAGAAGATGTGCCTGAAATAGTGGAGAAAACCCTTATTCGGGGCAAATTGGTGGATCGACTTTTGTTTAAAGATCCTATCACGGATGAAACTATCCCTCACTATCATCAGATTCCCTTTTACATGAATCAGACGAGAATTTTGTTGAGAAATTGTGGCCTCATAAATCCCGAACGCATCGAGGAATACATAGCAAGAGAAGGTTACCAGGGTTTGGCCAAGGCGCTCTATAAAATGTCTCCGCAACATGTCATAGAAGAAGTAAAAAGCTCAAATTTGAGAGGGCGGGGAGGCGGCGGTTTCCCAACGGGGGTTAAATGGGATTTAACAAGAAAAAACCCCGTGGAACCTAAATACGTGATTTGCAACGCCGACGAAGGGGATCCGGGAGCCTTCATGGATAGAAGCTTGATCGAGGGAGATCCTCATGCATTGATCGAAGGGATGCTCATCGCAGGCTATGCTATAGGAGCGCAAAAAGGATTCATTTACTGTAGGGCCGAATACCCTTTGGCCATACAGAGGCTGAAAATAGCCATTGACCAGGCAAAGGAATATGGTTTGTTGGGGGAAGGCATTTTAGGTTCCAACTTTAATTTTGACATAGAAATAAAGGAAGGCGCCGGAGCCTTCGTCTGTGGCGAAGAGACGGCCTTGATTGCCTCTATAGAGGGTCGAAGGGGAGAGCCCAGGCCGCGGCCACCCTTTCCCGCAGAAAAGGGTCTCTGGGGCATGCCGACGAATATAAACAACGTAAAAAGCTACGCCTTCGTCCCCCAAATCATTTTAAACGGTCATGAGTGGTTTTCCTCCATCGGTACGGAAAAAAGCAAGGGGACGGCAGTGTTTGCCCTGACCGGCAAGGTAAAAAACACCGGATTGCTTGAAATTCCAATGGGAACGACTATAGGGGAAATCATTTTCGATGTGGGAGAAGGTGTGGCCAAGGACAGGCAGTTCAAGGCAGTGCAAACGGGAGGCCCTTTGGGAGGATGCCTTCCCACCGATGCTTTAAACCTTCCCGTCGATTTCGATTCCCTCACGGCTTCAGGCGCCCTGATGGGTTCCGGCGGAATGATCGTCGTGGATGAGACTACCTGCATGGTGGAGCTCGCGAGGTTCTTCCTACAATTTGCCGTGGCCGAATCCTGCGGGCAATGCACCCCCTGTCGGGTTGGCGGAAACAAGATGCTCGAGATACTCACGCGGATAACAAAAGGACAGGGCAAGATGGAAGATTTGGATATGCTGGAAGAGATAGCGAAGTTCATGAAAAAAGCCTCTCTTTGCGCCCTCGGACAGGGCGCCCCCAATCCGGTGTTGTCGACGCTTCGTTATTTTAGAGATGAATACGAAAGGCATATATTGGACTTAAGGTGTCCTGCCGGGGCGTGTACGACTCTTGCGCCCTCCCCCTGCCAAAGTGCTTGCCCTGCAGAGGTAAAAATTCCCATCTATGTTTCTTTAATATCGGAAGGAAGGTATGACGAAGCGCTGGATATACACAGGGCATCCAATCCTTTCCCCTCCGTTTGCGGGCGGGTTTGTCCCTCTTTCTGCGAAGATAAATGTAGGAGAGGAGAGGTCGATGAACCCGTTGCAATAAGAGATTTGAAGCGTTTCATGGCCGATCGCGAATCTGAAGAATGGTTCCCTAAAGTTTACGAACCAGATAAAGGAAAAAGCGTAGGTATAGTTGGAGGGGGACCGGGAGGCCTTACCGCAGCTTTAAGATTGGCTCAACTTGGATATGGAGTTTGCATTTACGAAGAAAGTCCGGAACTCGGCGGCATGATGAGGTGGGGCATTCCCGATTACAGGTTGCCCAAGGACGTGTTGAAGAAGGAAATAAAATCGATCTTGAACGTCGGGAAAATCGATGTCAAGTTAAATACTAAAGTAAGTCGCGATATCACAATGGAAGACCTGCTAAAAACTCATGATGCCCTTTTGCTGGCCATAGGAGCACAGGGTTCCAGGGATTTAGGAATTCCTGGCTATGAACTTTCTGGTGTCGAAAGCGGCGTTTCCTTGCTGCGAAAGCTTAATATGGGCGATGACCTCTCCTTCGTCAAGGGTAAAAGGGTAGTAGTGGTAGGTGGAGGAAATGTCGCCATGGATGCCGCACGATCCCTTCTCAGGCTAGGGGCCGAGGAAGTTCATCTGGTCTATCGAAGGGAGCGCAAAGATATGCCTGCCCTTGTGGAAGAGGTTGAGGCTGCCGAGGAGGAGGGAATCCACTTCGACCTCAGCACCCGCAGATGGCGCAGAAGGAGAATATCGGCAGAAGAGGAGAGGGTTATATTCCATTATTTAACATCTCCCGTAAAGGTGCTCGGAGAAAATGGAAAGGTTACAGGATTGCTTTGTCAAAAACTCAAACTTCACGACGAAAATGGTAAAAGCCAGTTCGATTCCTCGGCCAGGAAGGTCTCCTTTCCGGTGAAAGGAAGCGAGTTTGTCCTTGACGCTGACGTAATCGTTGCCGCCATAGGGCAAAAGGTAGAGCAGCCCTCATTGGAGAATTTGGGCATCAAGCAGCACAGGAACGGCACGATCTTGGTAGACGAGAGGAGCTTAATGACCAGTCGGGAGGGTGTGTTTGCAGTTGGAGATGTAGTGTTGGGGCCGGCAAGCATAGTGGAAGCCGTCGGCCAGGGAAACAAAGCGGCACGGGCAATCGACAGGTTCCTAAGAGGGCTGTCCCTACCTGAACCGCCTTCATTTATGGAAAGACCGGAGCCGCAAAAGTACGAAATCTCCGAAGAAGAGGCGGAGCGACCGAGGGCTAAGACGTCCATATTGTCGCCCGAAACGAGGGTTTACGATTTTAGGGAGGTCAACTTGGGTTTTCCCAACGAAGCTGTGGCCAGGTCGGAAGCTAGAAGATGCCTTCGATGCGACCTGGAAGAGCGCTAAAGGAAGTGTTGACGATGTCTGATATTACCTTGGAAATTAACGGCAGGAAAGTCCAGGGAAGCTTGGGAGATACGATACTAAAGGTATGTGAGAAAAATGCGATTGTCGTGCCTACACTGTGTCATTTCGGGGGCCTTGCCGATATCGGAATTTGCCGCATGTGTCTGGTTGAGGTGAAGGGCGCAAGAGGTCTCGTTCCAGCCTGTACGACACAAGCTACGGATGGCATGGCGGTAGTTACCGAAAACGATGAAATCAGGGATCTCAGGCGTTCAAATCTCGAAATGCTCTTTTCCGAGCGAAACCATTTTTGCATGTTTTGCGAAAAGAGCGGAGATTGCGAACTTCAGAAATTGGCCTACGAGTACGGCTTGGACCACATCAGCTATGGTTTCTTTTGGCCCGAATTGCCCATGGATATCAGCAGAAAATATTTTTTATACGATCAAAACCGCTGTATTCTATGCAGGAGATGTCTGAGGGCCTGCGAAGAGTTGGCCGGACATGCTGTTTTGGCAGTTCGGGACAGGGGGCCCAAAAGTATGATATGTGCTGATGTCGACCTTCCCTTCAACGAATCTACCTGTGTCTCTTGCGGAACCTGTTTGCAAGTCTGCCCAACCGGGGCCTTGGTGGACAGGAAGAGCACTTACGTCGGAAGGCAAGAACATATGACTAAAACGAGAAGTGCCTGTGCGTTCTGTAGCGTTGGCTGTGAAGTAGAGATATTGTCGCGAGACGGCGAGCCATTGCGAATAGAAGGAATATTCGGCCAGGGGCCTACTTCCGGAATTTTGTGTTCAAAGGGAAGGTTTGAGCCCCTTTTCAAGGCAAACAAAAGGCTGAACAGACCGTTATTGAGGGAAGATGAGAGTAAAAGAGACTTAAATCTAAATGAAGCCTTGTCTGTTTTAGCAAAAAAGATCAAAGATTGGGGAATTAATTCCTTTGCCGGATTGATATCCCCTCAAGCCACAAACGAAGCTGCATCTCAATTCAAAAAGCTGTTTGGCGATAACGTTTTTTTAATCGATTCCTCTGCTGTGCCTCTTGGCAATGCCTCGATTGAAGAGATCGACGATGCAGATTGTATAGTCGTTGTCGGTGCAGACCTGGATGAGGAATTTAAGGCGGTAAGTTCCTTCGTCAAGAGGGGCGCGAATCAGGGATCGACTGTTGTAGTCATGGGTTCTGCCGGGGCAAAGGTAAATCTTCGTGCAGCATATCGCCTTCAAGATGAAGATATCGACTCTCTGAGCGAGGTCATGGGTAAGTTTTCCAATCCACTTGTTGTCTATGGGCCGGGGACGAAAAGATTGGTTATGGAGTTTTTATGGGGACTACGTCCCGGCGTCAGACAGCTTGGCCTGGCTCGAGGAAGCAACATTCGCGGTATTGAAAAGTTGAAGATCAAACCTTGGAAGAAAAACAAAGAGTTCAAAGGCTTATACGCCTTGCTGGGCGAGTTCGAAGTTTCCGACGATTTGTTGGCTCAATTGGGCAATGCCGAATTCCTTGCGGTACAGTCTTGCTACGAAAATGAAGCGGTAAATTACGCCGATTTGGCCTTGCCTTCCAGGCTTTGGTTCGAACGTTCGGGCACTTATATAAATACCGAAGGCAAAGTTCGACATCTCGAGGCCATACCTGAAATTTCGCTGGCCTTACCTTCGGATGAGGAAATATTAAAGGGTTTAATTAGACTGTTGGGTTAAATCGTAACATTAAATTGGTATATATTCTCAAAATATATGGGAATGTCTCAGACATTCCCATATATTTCTGTATATGAATAAAAATTATATTATTATTTTATTTAAAAGCTATTATTGCTTATGCCGTCAATGAGACCTGACTCATCTCAACGGGTTGCATATCTTTAATCCAATCGCCGTTCTCGTCTTTAAACCATGTGTCATTACTTTCAAATATTTCGGTAAAAAGAGAATCTTGCAATATAAACCAGTTACCGCTTTTGTCTTTCAACCACATATTTAAAACCTCCCAACTAGGAAAATTTTTTTGGTGAAAATCAGCCGTTCCTTGTTGTGAGGCTGCGTCTTATTCGTCCTGGGCGTCGAAAGAAACCGTTCATATCTATGATCCCCCTTTTGTCCTGGGAAAATTTATATCACACCCGAAGAGCATTGTCAACTTAGGTTTACTAAAAATCTATAAATCTTATATAAGTTTATGCAATCGTTTGCATTAGGATCCCTTGCGCTTTATTAGCGGCAGAACGCTTTTTTTGCTATAATATATATGGCTTAATAAAGTAGACATCCCGATGGAGGTCCTGTCTTGAGATTTTCGTCCAATAATGATGATTTTGCTTCTTTGGGTGACGTTGTGGCCTTGATCAATGCAGAGGGAGGGACATTGATCTACATGCGAGATGGGAAGATACAGGAGACGGACAAAAGCGTCAGGGCCTTGAAGAGAAAATATGAGGAAATCTTGGATTATTATCAAAAAAGTTGGCGCGATAGATAAAGGCAAGACTATAGGATATGAAATGCAAAGGGGAAGTGGTGAGTCGATGAAGACAACAGTCGCTGATTTAAAGGAATATACTGCAAACGATATACAGATTTTGGAAGGCCTTGAGGCAGTTCGCCGCCGGCCGAGCATGTACATCGGCGATACGGGCATCAGGGGCTTACATCATCTGGTCTACGAAGTGGTGGATAACGCCATAGACGAAGCAATGGCGGGGTATTGCGATCAGGTGAGCGTGATTGTTTATCCCGATGGCAGCGTGTCCGTGGAGGATAACGGAAGGGGTATACCCGTAGATACCCATCCGAAGGTGAATAAGCCTGCGGCGGAAGTGGTGTTGACGATTCTCCATGCCGGGGGCAAATTCGACAACAAAGCCTACCAGGTATCGGGTGGACTGCACGGTGTCGGCGTATCCGTTGTCAAC
>DGDP01000099.1 GCA_002385485.1 Acetomicrobium sp. UBA3949
CCCTAATGCGGTCTCCTCAAACGGCTGCCTTCGCAAACGGCATCGCAGCGCACGCTCTGGAGCTCGACGACGGCTCAAGGCATGCGACTTACCATCCTGGATCCTCGATCATACCTTCCTCCCTCGCCCTATGCGAGGCGGAAGGAAAAACTGCTCGGGATTTGATCGCCGCTATCGCCGTGGGCTACGAAGTCTCCATAAGGATAGGAAAATCCATGAACCCACACCACTACCTCAAGGGATTTCATCCAACGGGAACGGTCGCTCACTTTGGCACGACGGCAGCCTGCTCCCAAATATTAAACTTAAGCGTCGAAGAAACGGTCAACGCTTTAGGACTTGCCGGAAGCCTGGCCTCTGGCATCAATCAATACGAGATAGACGGCTCTTTGGTGAAGCACTTACATCCCGGTAACGCAGCAAGAAACGGGATATTGTCGGCCCTGCTCGCCAAAGAAGGGTTGACAGGCCCAAGGGGGGTAATAGAAGGACGTCTCGGGTTCTGCCACTGTTTCTCCGACGAATACGACATCTCATCCATAACGAAGGACTTGGGTAGCGAATACGACATGTTGTCCATTTACTTTAAGCCATACCCCTCCTGCAGGTACGTTCATTACGCCAACGAGGCTACATTGAACATCCTAAAGGAGCACCCCATGACGGCAGACGACGTAGATCATATACATATCCTCACACACCAAAACGCAAAGCAGGGCTCTGATATCCCCGATTACCAAACGGTCTTGCACGCACGCTTGAGCATCCAATACGGAATCGCCTCAATATTAGCCAGAGGCAAAGCCGGGCTTCAAGAGTACACGGAAGAGGCGATAAAGGATCCAAAGGTGCATGAAATTGCAAAAAAGATCACCATAGAAATAGATCCTGAAATTCAAAAGCTATACCCGAATCCCAGGAGCATGATCGTTCAAATTAAGGATAAAAAGGGCAATATCTATTCATCGCGCGTAGATTATCCAAAGGGTGACCCGGAAAATCCAATGACAGACGAAGAATTGACAGATAAGTTCATCGACGTCACGGAAGGGGTCATTTCAAAGAAAAGACAGGCGGAGATCATTGAAAATACTTTACACATATCACATGATGCGTCGGTAAGGGATTTGATGAAACTATTAAGGTTCTGATTCTGAGACACGGGCATAGTCCAAATTTTATAAATTAAATTAACAGAGGAGGAAAAGAATATGTCGGAAAAACAGACGATGAGCAGGCGGTTATCGGAATTCGCTGTCAGCCTGAAATACGAGGACATTCCTTCGGAGGTGATGGAACACCTCAAAAACGTCATGCTTGATGGCTACGGGTGCGGGCTATTCGGATCCACCACCCCGTGGATGAAGATCTACAAAGACGTCCTGACCGCCAGAACGGATAGAAAGGAAGCCTCCATATGGGGAACTAGGGATAAAACTTCCGTCACGGCCGCTATGATGATTAACGGTTCTGCCATAAACTCCTTTGAGCTCGACGACACGCATACCGACGGGATAATCCACGTTTCCACAGGCGTGTTGGGATGCGTCACATCCTTTGCCGAGATGCTTGAAAGCATTAGCGGGAAGGAATTTTTGGTCGCTGCCGCCCTGGCCTACGAGATATCCTGCCGCGTGGCAGCTCCTATCGGCATGGAGCTGGCCCATCAAGGATTTAACAACACAGGCACCACCTGCGTATTCGGTTCGACAGCGGGCGTGGGAAAGCTACTTGGCTTGAACGCTGAGCAAATGCAACACGCCATGGGAATTTCAGGAAATTGGGCAAGCGGCCTGCAGGCCGTCCAGTTCGCCTCCATGGCAAAAAGGATAGTACCCTCCAAAACATCGGAAGGCGCCATCGTCGGAGCTTTGCTCGCCAAAGAGGGCTTCACGGGAATTGAAGACGTCTTCGAAAACGAATTCGGGGGATTTTACCACTGCTTCACCGACAGGGTCTACAACGAAGAGAGAACCTGCGGGGAGTTGGGCGACCGGTGGGAGCTCATGGGCATAGGACTTAAGTTTTACTCAACCTGCCGAAGCAAGCACACGACCATAGACGGCTTGAGAAAGTTCAGGGCAGAACATCCCGAGATAAAGCCTGAAGACATTAAAAAAATAGTCGTTCACACCACATCCATAACCCGAAAGTACTCCGTCGACGCAGACGATATCAAAAGCGTGGTCTCAGCCCAATTAAGCCATCCTTATGTCTGTGCCGTTACGCTCATGGAAGGGAACGCCTTCATCGATCAGTTCACTGAAGATAAGATCAAAGATCCCAAGATATTGGAGTTCGCAAGAAAAGTAGAAGTCGTCGATGATCCCGAGATAGAAAATCTGCCCAGATCGCTTCGTTACACCGTGAAAATAGACATCCACATAAACGACGGACGCGTATTCAACCTGGAGGTAAATTATCCCAAGGGACATCCCAAAAACCCCTTCACAAAGGAAGAGTTGCTTTGGAAGTTCAAAACCCTGGGCTACAAGGCAATCCCCGACGACAAAAAACTCGACAAGATCGCCGAGGCCTTATTTAACCTGGAAGAAGTCAAAAACGTCAAAAACTTCGTGGAGCTTTTGAGGAAGGAATAGGCAAATTGCAGGCAACAAATAAAAAATTGGGGGGGATAGGAAATGAGACATGGTAAGAGATGTTTATTGGTTGCTTTTGCGGTTCTCTTTGCCTGTCTGATTGTAGCTCCATTCGCGCATGCTGCCGACTACGTAATTTTAAAAGGAAGCGCTTCTGAAGTCGGAGCAAAATGGGGAGAGATAAATCGCGACTCTATCTTGAAAGCATACAACTCTTTCATCTCCAACGCAGAGGGTAAGGAAGAGCAACTTCGACGTTTTGCCAAACTTTCGATCGACCTCTCGAAGGAAATCCAATGCTCCTACTGGATCGAAGAGCTCAACGCGATTGCCGATGCAGTTGGAATCGATAGGGAACTTTACATTGCTTTTACCTTTGGAAGATATAGAGACCTTGCTCTTTTGTATGAAGGTACCGGATGCACTTCCTTTGCCATAACACCGCCCGCTACCAAGGGAGGCCAAATAATTTTTCATAAGACAAGGGAAACGGCAGTGGATTTACAGTCCGCCTATATCAAGAAAATTACAAAAGTGCCTACAGGCGACAAAAAGCCCTATAAGTTCTTCGGTTCAATGGGTACGGCAGATACAGGGGTATCTTTCTTCGTCAACGAGAAAGGTCTTGCAGGAGGCGCTGACGTGCCTGCGCAATGGCAACACAAGGAATGGTATGTTGGCGAGTATAAAGGAGAATTACCTTACGTAGAACCGCCTAAATACGATGGATTCATGAACCATTACATCCCCCGCTATATAGCGGAACACTGCAAAGACGTGGATGAGGCCAAGGCGGTCTTACATTCCTTTGTCGAAAAAGGATATCTGGCCAGCGGAAAGATGGGCACAAACTACCTATTCGTCGATGCCAACGGCAAAATTCTTCAAATTGCCGATAATTGCTACAAAATCATTGAAGAGCAAGTTAATCCTTCCCTAAAAAGAGACAGCAAGGAATATAAGGGCATTTACTTTACCGTATCTCGTGTAAACGACTACGGTTCTCCCGAGGACGCGCTAATCTCCAATTACGGCAATATAACGGTAGAACTTGCCAACTCGCCAAAAGTGGCAAAACATCCTGCAATGTGGAATTTCGAGAAAGCTCAATCGAGCGCGACCATTTTGATCGATCCCAAACATCCCGAAACTTTAACAACTGTATTTGTGACCTTGCCGGCCTACGGATATTCGATCCCCTTCATGATGGGAGCCGATGCTACTCCACTACCTCTCATGGATGGGACAATATACGAGAAGCAAAAAAGCAGCTTCAAATACAGCGAATTTTATGAGGCCGGCATAAACGACATGTGGAGGAAGTTTATCTATGAAACAAGGACTAAACTTGAGGAAGGCAAAGACGTAAGCAAAGATTTGAACGAAAACTTCCAAAAGATTGTCGATTTCGTCTTGGCTATGAACCAGTAGAAAAAGATCGCAACATACTAAAAATACCGAGCGGTTATCTTGTCCCGCTCGGTATTTTTTAAGCATGATTATTGTGCTCTTCTTTTAAAATATGCTCAAGTTGTATTTTCAAGGTAGGAAGTTCCTGCTTGATGACACCCCAAATAATTTTCAAGTCTATGTTAAAATACCCGTGAACAATCCTGTTGCTAAGGCCGACTATCTCTTTCCAAGGGATGTCTTTATGACGAGCTTTAATGTCGTCAGGAATGTGCCCAGCGGCTTCTCCTATAGTCTCGAGATTTTTTATAACTGCATCGACCGTTTTGTCGTCTTTTTCGAAAAGTGTAAAATCCATGTCGCCGGTATATTTTTCAACCTTTTTGATGCATTCTAAAACGTCTTCAACGTAAAGCTTCCAGTCCCTTTTAGACATAGCACAAATCTTCTATGACGTACTCCTTCCTGTTGGGCTTTATGCCGTCAGGTGTCGTAAGATCGACTTTTATGCCCAGGATGTCTTCAAGAAAATCGGCAAGGCCGAAGAACTTGAGACCTACGGGCTCGCTAAACTCTACCATGATGTCGACGTCGCTGTCTTCGGTCTGTTCACCGCGGGCATAAGAACCAAAGACAGCGATGCTTTTTACCTTGTACTTTTCTTCAAGCTCTTTCCTGTGGCTGTTTATGATTCTTTTTATCTCTTCAAGGGTTTTTGGCTTTGTTTTTTCTTCTTTGGCTTTGGGAACTTCGATCTCGAAGGGGAAACGCCCTTCTTCGGCAATGCGGACTAAAAACATGCGCACTGCGTCGGAAAGGGTAAGCCCCATACCATCTAGGACACGTGCGGCCCTCTTCTTTGTTTCGCTGTTTATTCGCACCCTGATCGTCGAATCGCAGGTTCGTACCAATGTCAACACCACCTTTGTAGACACATTGTAACTACACATACATACACTGTCAAGTAAGTGTACCCTGTCTAATGCCAGCCTTAAAAGGTCTTTGTTTAATCGGGGTAAGGATGCCATGCGGACTCGAAGGGAAATCATCCACGGAACAGAGGAAAGGCAGATATCCCGGCGACAGATAAAGATGCCTTATTTTGACCTTATTGTTATAATATTATTATCAGAATAAGAGTATAAAAACAAAGCGAGGAATGAAAATTGATGAAGCAAAAATTTATATATTGGCAAGATGACAATCTATGGATTGGTTATTTCGAAGAATTTCCAGATTATTGGACTCAAGGAGAAACGTTAGAAGAACTTAAAGAAAATTTGAGGGATCTATGGTGGGATTTGGCGAGCGAAAATATCCCCATGAAAAAGGCCACAGGTTCGAAATCTGTGTCGCCCACCATTTTCATTGGATCTTCTGAGGCATCAATTTTCCCGGACTTTCGTCTCATCGCATAATATAAATATCAAATCATTTACGTTTGTGCCCGTCGGCCCCGTCTTTATCAAGCTATTAACTTTTTGTAAGGCATGATAGGAGTCGTTGTCGTTTAAGGCGTCGTCGATATCTATGCCGGCTTCCTCTAGCGCTTTGGCCGTCTTTCCGTCGACGATTCCGCCCGCCGCATCCGTCGGGCCGTCGGTACCGTCCGTACCTACGGAGGCTATGACAACTCCCGGATAGTTTCTTATGCCTCGGGCAGCGGACAGGACAAGCTCCTGGTTTCTGCCTCCCTTTCCGGTTCCCTTTACGTGTACGACCGTTTCACCGCCCAAGATTATCGCACAAGGCCTTTCTAAAGGCCTTTCTTTTTCAACCTCTTCTCTGGCAATCGAGGCCAAAAACAAACCTGCTTCGCTTGCCTCACAATCTAGCGTGGTAGTCAGGATCATGGCATTGTATCCCAAACTTACAGCCACATTTTTTGCGCTTTCGCAGACTTTGGAGACGCTTCCTATTATCCCGGTTTCAACGTTGTCGAGGCTTTTAGGGGTTTCTTCCCTTAGGCTTTGAAGTATATGCTTCGGCAATTTTAAGTCGTATTTCCTTATTATTTTTCTTACGTCTTTGGTCGTCGTCGAGTCGGGATAAGCGGGGCCTGAGGCGATGCTATCGAGCCTGTCGCCCAAGACGTCCGAAAGAACGAGGGAATACACCCTGGCAGGCGAGGCCATCAGAGCAAACCTTCCGCCCTTTACCCGAGACATCCGCTTTCTTATGGCGTTTATCTCCACGATATTGGCCCCGCACCTTAAAAGCATATCGGTGACGTTTATTATATCCTCCAGGCTCACGCCATCTACAGGAAGCTCAAAAAGTGCAGACCCTCCTCCGGAGACCAAAAACAGCACAGTATCGTCCTTCGATAGGCCCTTCGCAAGTTCTACGGCCTCTTTCGTGGAGGTGATCGTATTTTCGTCGGGTATGGGATGGCCCGCTTCGTAGATCTTAAGCCCCTCGATTGGGCCTTGGGAATGTCCGTATTTAGTGATGACAACGCCGCCTTTAACTTTTTCCTTAAGACAGTCCTTCGCGGACTTGGCCATCCTCCAAGCGGCTTTTCCTATGGCAACCAAATAAATCTTGTCACCCAAATCCAGCTTTTTAAGCTCTTGTTCCACTGCCTTTTCGGGCAATACCGAGCTAATAGAATCCTCTATTATCCTAAAGGCATCTTCTCTTAAGCTTTTCATTAGCAGCTTTCCATAGGCTTCAATCCGCCAGAGCTCTTCTAAACAGGGTTAAATAATCCTCTTTAGTCATTTCACGGGGGTTGCTCTCCGTGGAAATGTTCTTAGCGGCCATATCGGTCAACCTTTCAAGGTCCGATTCTTTCACGCCAAGGCTCTTGAAAGCAGGCAGGCCCACTTCTTTTGCCAGTTTTTTGACCCTTTCTACGGCCTTCATGGCACCTTCCCGCGAAGTTTCAAAGGTCTCTCTCATTGCAATTGCGATTCTTGCGTACTTTTCTATGCAAGACTCGGCGTTATATTCCATAACGTAAGGCAACAATACGGCGTTGCAAACCCCGTGGGGCGCATCGTAAATGCCGCCTAAGGCCTCGGCCATGCAGTGAACGGACCCGACGTCGGAGTGGCTAAAGGCGATCCCGGCAAGCAAACTTCCCACCAACATGCTGGCCCGCGCTTCAATGTCTTCCCCATCTTTCACCGCCCTTGCCAGATTGTGCGTTATCAGCTCAATCGCGTATAAAGCCAGTGCATCGCTGACAGGCTCGGAAACCTTGACGGTATAGGCCTCGATAGCGTGTGTCAAGGCATCCATGCCCGTCGAGGCAGTTATATGAGGCGGAACGGTTACGGTAAGTTCGGGATCGAGCATGGCAACCTTTGCAGCCATGTAGGGACTTCTTACCGTCATCTTGTAATTGTTTTCGGTGTCGGTAATGACCGCCGAAAAGGTAACCTCACTTCCTGTGCCGGCAGTAGTCGGTATGGCGATGAAGGGAAGGACGGGCTTTTTGACTTTAGTCCTTCCCTCGAAATCCTTTATCCTCTCCCCGCCGTGAGAAACCAAAACGCCAATTGCCTTGGCGCAATCAATAACGCTTCCTCCGCCTATGGCGACCATCGCATCGGCCTTAAAACCTCTTACTGCCTGAGCACCGCTTTCGACATTTCGATCCTTCGGATTGGGATCTATCCCATCGAAAATGCTGTAGGAGATCCCTTCTTCATTTAGGATGGTCTTTATTTTTCCCAGCAAGCCTGCCTTTTCGATGCCAGGGTCTGTAATTATGCATACTTTTTGGGCTCCAAGTTCCTTTAGTTCGTCCCCAAGCTTAACAACGATGCCCACTCCGTATTCGATCCTCGTTGGTAACTCGAAACTAAATTGCCTCAATATGTTCGTCATTTTCATCACCTTTTCGTATAGAGCTTATCGCGAGATCATAAAATTGGTTCTTTCAAATTTCATGTCATCTCATCTGCTCAATAGCTTTCGAAAATTATAATACCACATATATAATAAAGAAACGGCGATGCCGCTGCTAAAGAAATGGAGCGGCACATCGACTTCGTCGAGGAAAGACTAAGGCTGCTTTAAAAACTTATAGCAGTAAATGATATTGCCCATACGAAACATCATCGGTTTCCGGCCAGGATTTCTTACTGCAAAAATCGTGCCCTGGAAGCTGGACCAAGATACTGGAAGAAGGGGTTATAAGCAGCAAAGGGATTAATTAAATGCTAAACTATATCCTGCAGGTGCAAATTCATAATCCCAAAAGGATGCGCAGCCTGTCTTCTGCTTCCGCAAGCGTTCCTTCTTCCACCCTTCCAAGGCATTTAACAAGAAGTAAGCTCTACGAGCTTTTAAAGCACACCCCTAATCGGTCTAATTAAGAAGCTTACCCTGCATAAACACTGTAACGCCGATGCTTTATACAGGCTATAATAAATAAAAAGGGGGCATCCAAAGATGACGGACCGAAGAACTGTCGCTTTTTTGGCTTTAGGAATATGTTTAGCCTGTGGGCTCATAATCTCCAGTTACTTTTTAGGCAGCGCTATAAAGGAAATAAAGATGGCGGAGCGCTACGTCACGGTGAAGGGATTGTCCGAGCGAATCGTGGAGGCAGACCTCGCCATTTGGAGCATATCCTTCAGGAACTCCGCCAACGACTTGGAGGAGCTTCAAAGAAGCATCGACGATAACAAGACAAAGCTGTATAACTTCCTGCTTGAGTCAGGTTTCCCTGAATCCGAGATCTCAAGCATGCCGCCACAGATAACCGACACACAGGCGCTGCCCTACTACGATGCGGGTAAAGGCAGAGAATATCGCTACGTCGCCGTAACACGGGTTACATTGCGGTCGGGCGACGTGGCAAACGTTAAAAAGGCCATGGAAAAGGCAGGACAGCTTGTATCTGCCGGAATTGCCATAGGCGAGGACAGCTCTACGCGTTTTTCCTTCACGAAATTAAACGACATTAAACCGGAGATGATCGCCGAGGCGACCAAAAACGCAAGAGAGGCTGCCGAGCAGTTCGCTAGGGATTCGGGAAGTCAGGTTGGCGCCATAAGGCGGGCAACTCAGGGATATTTCACCATAGAAGACAGAGATGCTGGCTCGCCCGACTTCAAAATCGTTAGAGTCGTAACGACCATAGATTTCTTTTTGTCTTCCCATTGATATTAATCGTCAAATCTGGTATAAAGACATGTCATTTAATCTAAGCCGTCTAAATTGCAATCGCAGCTTTCGTTAGTCAAAGCGATCCGACGGATTCACGGGCGTTGCTAGGAGGATGAAGTATGGAAGAGTTGGTAATGGGGCTTGAATTGGATTACGACCAATGGACAGAAACCCTGACGGGAAATTTTGGCCTCCAAAGGTACAGGGCAGACCAGATATGTCAGTGGATATATCAAAAGAAGGTCTTCGATTTTCAGGAGATGACGAACCTAAGCAAAGAATTAAGGGGAAAGCTGGCAGATGCGGTTATGGTGGCACCTCCTATCTTAACCCGCGAGGAAACCTCCAAGGACGGAACTAAAAAGTACCTCTGGCAGTTTCACGACGGAGAAAGGGTCGAGTCGGTCCTGCTCACTCAGGAGGGACGGCTTACTGCCTGCCTTTCCACACAAGTGGGCTGTCCTCTGGCATGTACCTTTTGCGCATCGGGACAGGGCGGTTTCGTGCGCGACCTATCGGCAGGGGAAATCGTGGGGCAGTTTCTTGCGATGGAAAATCTTGCAGGCCGCGACATAGATAACGTCGTATATATGGGCATGGGCGAACCCTTTTTAAATCAGGAGTCGGTATTTAAGAGCATCAAAATATTAAACGAACCTAAAATGAGGGGCCTCGGTATCAGGCGGATCACCATATCGACGGCAGGCATCGTACCGGGGATACTTGCACTGGCCGAAGCGCAGATGCCGGTAAAACTTTCCATCTCGCTTCACGCGCCAAACGACAGGCTGAGGAGCAAGCTAATGCCGATTAACAAAAAGTATCCTCTGGCATCCCTGCTGGAGGCGCTTCGCAGATACCAATCGGCTACTAACGACCGCGTTACCTTCGAATATCTGATGCTGGAGGGCGTAAACGACCTGCCCGAACAGGCCTACGAGCTCGCTGCCCTCTTGAAGGGGTTGTCCTTTTATATCAACCTGATACCCTACAACCAGGTAGAAGGTTCGAAGTACAAACGTTCCTCCGCCGGGCGCATCAAGGCCTTTAGCAACATCCTTTCTCAACTGAACATAGAGCACGAAATAAGGCGAGAGAGAGGCTCAGACATAAACGCAGCCTGCGGACAGCTGAAGCGGATTATGGCATAGCAAATTAAATTAAAGGATGCCGGGGAGACCCTGCTCGCCCTGGCGTTCTTTTTTTAAAGCCTTAGGAGGTTACTTTAATTCCACGATGATTTCTTGCAATTTCTCCATCGCCTCAGAGGGCAGCTTATCGAAACCGCCCCTTTCGGTTTCTTTTTCCCTTACGAACTTAATCCTATCCTCCATACGCTCAACGAAGTGTTTTTTATAGGATTTGTCGTCGAAGTCAGGTGAAAAACCATCTATGGCTATGATCTGAAGATCTTTAAAAGGCTTCCACGAGACGAATTCGGCCTTATCTTCGGCGATGTCCTCTATAATTTTTAAAGTAAGGTCGGGACCTATCTTTTTTCCCATAAAATCTCCGGTGTTCAGGATGAAACAATCTATACCGTCAGACAAAAGCTCCTTGAAACCCAGATAATCTACGCTCAACGGATATACCCTGAAGGGATTGGCGTAGGGCTCAAAGACCAATGCATTTGGGTCGATCTCAGGTGAAAGCCTCTCTGCCGTGGTCCTCTTGGTAGCGAGGGTAGCCCCCAGGGTCGAACCCAAAGCGGGATTGGTCACCTTTATTACAGGAGGCAGGGTCGGATCCCTCATGAGCCAGAAGATCGCCTTGATGGGGTCATCCATTCTGTCTACCCTGTTAGGCGACCACAGCCTGGACCTGATTGCCCTTCCGTTGCCATTTCTCACGTCCTCCATGACGGCGTAAAGCTTTCCGTCGCTTTCCCTTGCCGCGCCATTCTTTTGAAGAGTCAGGATATATTTGCTGGCCTCGCTGTTCATTGTGTAATCTTGCGTCTTATCGAAGTAAGTAGGCTCTAAAGCTATTGAGTATTTTTTGTCGCAATGGATGATGAAGGCATCGTCGTGGAGGATTGTCACTTCGTACTTCCCGCCGTGTTTTGCATGGGTGATGGTAGATTTTCCCGAACCCGAAAGGCCGAAGACCGCCATGACGAAATCTTTGCCATTGGGCAGGCGAAGCCGTTTTAAGCCGCCATGGCAGGAAATAAAGCCGTTTCTCGTTGCTATGCCCCAAGCCAAAGTCAAGGTACCCTTCTTAAATTCGCCGAAATACCGCATGCCCAAAATGGCAGCACAATTATGTGACGGATCAAATAAAGATAAGCCTGGCGGGTGATCGGGGTGTCGCCAATCGGGATCCGAGAAGATGAAAATATCGCCTTCGGGATAAGATTTGGAATTGCCATACATCTTGCTGTACTTGTCGTTTAAATGCTGAAAATTAAGCAGCCAGTTATACAAAATGTTTTCGTGACCCTCCGGGATCAGAAGATGAGCCTTGACCATGAAATCCGGATCCAATCCTACAACGGCTTCGACGTGATATAACTTTCGATAACGGGTACCGTATATTGCCTCGCGAAGCTTTTTAGCGCATTTATCTACGTCGACAACGGGCTCCCCTATAATCCTTCTGGCTGCGGCACAACGACCGACCACCGCCCCGTCGTTAAAAAGAAGCACATTGGCCCCCTGAGGCAAACCGAGACTTTCAGTCTCGCACATCGGCATACCCGTAAGCTCCACCGTTCCCGGACTATTCTTCGCAAGCAGGTAGGCATCTCTCACAGAAGCAACGGGCATCACATTATTGCCGTAAAATGCAGTTTCGACGGTCGCCCTGATCCTTGATCGCAACCCCTCCAACCCATCCTGATAATGCCCTACAGTAGCCATCTATATCTCTCCTCTCTCATTAAATGGCTATGTAAATAATTAAGACACAGCTTATAGAATTAAGGAGGTGCTAATCTTGCACGACGATACTCTGGCACATTTTATTTAATCATAAACATTCCCTACTGCCCTACCCCAAAAATCATCAACGCTCCCAGCACGGCAAAGATGATGCCGACTATCCTTCCCAAGATCGTTTCATCTATCTTGTTGGCAAAGCCTGCTGTTAACCTTCCCCCTACTACCGTGCCGATCGCGCTGGGTATGGCAATGTCCATGGGGAGATTTCCCGTAAATGCATGTCCCAAAGCTCCGGAAGCTGCCGTAAAGGCCATGATGAGCGTTGAGGTGCCTACGCCTTCGTGCACCTTGTAGCCCATTACAAAGACCAATATCAGTAGGATCATTACTCCTCCGCCGGCGCCAAGGATTCCGCTTATGATCCCTACCAGCACGCCCAGGATCGTTCCCGACGTTTTTGGGTTATTCCTCAAGACCTTCAAAAAACCCTTAACTTCATCATTATTCGACGTCGTCTTGCCTTCGGGCTTTATGGCTGCTTTTTTGCTTCCCTTCCGCCAAAACATGGCGGCTGAAACCAAAAGTAGGACCCCAAAGGACCCGCCCACTCCCATCTCGGGCAGATTGGGCGAAATAAAGCTTCCCAACTGTGCACCCAATATCGATCCCAGGGCTATCGGCCAACCTTGCCTCAAGTTTAGGTTGCCGTACCTGGAGTAAGTCCAGGCCACGACAAGGGAGGCCAAGGCATCGGCAAAGAGGCTGCAACCTATGGCATCGAAGGTAGAAGAACCCAACATCACGAGCCCCGGAACTATTACCATTACGCCGCTAGCACCAATTAGCCCGGTGATCGAGCCTGCTATAAAGCTTATGACAGTTATCAGAATATAAAACATATTACCTCACTTCTGACCCATGTACTCGATATATGTTATATGTCATATATTACCACTTCTCCACTTTGAGCTTTACTGCAATGTGTCACCTATAAACAAGTAGTAATCAACGATACCGCCCCACTCGACCACCGTAAATCCTACCCTCACGGTCTTCTGCGGTTTTGGCGCCTTCAGTATATCGAAATGGTCAGTAGGCTTAAAGTAAAGCATGAGCCTGAAAATTTATTTTACTATTTTTAGAAAAAATAAAAATACATTGGCCAGTGAACACGGTGACAGGTGAACTGTCTCTGTTGCGTAGGTTTTTGCAGAAAGGAATGAAACTTAAAAAATATTGACATTTATACCCATCTATGCCATAAATGTAAGGTAAAATTCCATGTGCGAAGGTGATGAGATGAATAAAATTAAGCTAATTTACGAGGGAAAGGCAAAGAAAGTATACGAGACTGACGATTCGACCCTTGCGATATTCGAGTACAAGGATTCCTTAACGGCCTTCAACGCACAAAAGAAAGACACCATGCAGGGCAAAGGAAGGCTCACAAACCTCATAAGTGCCACATTTTTAAAGCTCCTTCAGGACAAAGGCATCCCCACCCACTTCGTAAAGCTCCTCGACGACAACCATCAGCTCGTTAAAAGACTCAAGATAATTCCCCTGGAAGTAGTCGTAAGAAACACGAGCACCGGCTCTTTGTGCAAGAGGCTCGGCGTCAAGGAAGGCTTAGACCTGGTCCCGCCGCTTGTGGAGTTTTACCTGAAAAACGACGAGCTTGGCGATCCCTTGGTAACGGAAGACCACATCAGGGCCTTCGGCTTCGCCTCAAAGCCTCAAGTGGAAAAGATGAAGGAACTTAGCCTAAAGGTCAACGAAATCTTACATAAATTTTTGTCTAAGAAAGGCATTAAATTGGTCGATTTTAAGCTTGAATTTGGCATGGACGAT
>DGDP01000127.1 GCA_002385485.1 Acetomicrobium sp. UBA3949
CTACAAAAACTTGACGCGGTCGATTTTCAAGGGGAGCTTTTACAGTGGGAAGTAAATATTCATACTTTAAGGTCCCGTACATCTTCAACAATTCTTCCGAATATCTGCGTTTAGCTATATCGAAATGAGGAACACATCCGTCGGTCTCGTCTGTAGTGATTTCACCGGTTAATTTGTACTTTAACCAATCCTTGCAATACAAGGCCCATCGCGATCTCGTCAAAGACTCCGGTTCGTTTTCGTCGAGCCATTTGATTATTGCAGCCTGAACCCCAGAAAAAAGAACGGAGCCCAAAATCTTATAGGCCTTATCACTTATGCCCTCCGCTTGCCATCTTGCGATTAGATCTCCCGCTCTTCCATCTGACCATAAAATAGCAGGACGCACCGGATTGCCCTTTTCATCTATGAGCCAACATCCATCTCCTTGTCCCGTTACTCCTATGGCGCATACTTGTTTGCCAGGGACGCCGCTTTTTGTGACAGCCTCTTTAATAGTTTTGACTACGGCTTCCCATACTTCATTCATATCCTGTTCGTCCCAATTTGGCCTCGGGTTTAACACAGCAGTCCTTTGCCTGGCCACCGCCAACTCATTGCCCTCGTCGTCAAAAACCACGCTTTTGACCATAGATGTACCCGCATCGATCCCTATCAAAAACTTTTTCACTCCTATCCCTCCTCACTAAGTTTTCACTAAAGATCAAGCAAATCAGCTAAATATTTCTTTATTGACGCAATTTTTTAGCTCTCCCTTATCAAAATACACATAAAGCGATTCGGCGACCGTTTCAATGCCCCTGATCGCGCTTTTTTGTGACGCTCCTGCGATGTGGGGCGTCAACAGGACGTTATCCAGCTTCGTCAAAGGATGATCGGGGGGCAGCGGTTCGGGATCAAACACGTCTAAAGCGGCACCCTTTATTTTCCCCTTCGCCAAAGCTTCGTAGAGGGCATCGTAATCCACTATACCGCCTCTCGCGGTGTTGACGAAATAAGAAGTGGACTTCATCAAGTTAAATTTACTTTCATCCATCATCTTCTCCGTCTCGGGGGAAAGCCTGACATGCAAGCTGACCACATCGGCCGTCTTCAAAAGCTCTTCAAAACTTGTGCTTTTATGTCCCTCTTCTTCGATAATTGAAGGCGTTACATAGGGATCGTAAACTAAAACTTGACATCCGAATAGGGAAAACATCTTTGCGACGTTACGCCCCACCTTGCCGTAGCCCACTATGCCGACAGTAAGATCGGAAAGTTCAGGGCCGACCTTGTCGTAAAGGTATAGGTCACCCCTCCATATCCCACGTTTTAACTCATAGTGCCCTAAAGCCATGTTTTTCATCAAAGTCAGGGTTGCGCCAACGGTAAATTCGACCACTGCCGATTCGTTCCTGCCGGGACTATTGAAAAGCGGAATTTTCATAGAGGTACAGGCTTTTATGTTGACGTTGACGGGACCTCCTCGAGTACACGCAACTGCCTTTAGTTTTGAAGCAGCTTTTAATAAAGCTTTCGTAACAGGAGCTGTGTCGACTACTAAGACATCTGCATCCTTGACTAGAGGCATCAGCTCATCAGGGGTGCCAGAACACTCTTTTACTTCATCGGTATCGTAAAATGGTTCGTTGGGCCAAGGGACTTCGTGTTCGACAAATTCCGCATCGGGGAAATACTTCCTAAACACATCTACGAAGAGAAAGCTTTTTACGAAACCATCTCCTACGACTAGAAACTTCATCTCGCATCACTCACTTCTGCCCATAGGTCTTAAACTTTTCCAACATCAGATCCATCTCATCATCGGAGAGTATCGTCGGTTCACCAACGCACTTGGCCCTATAGTAGATTTCGCAAACCATCTCAATTATCTCTGCGATACCAAAGGCAGAAGGCATATCGGGGCCAACGGCTATAAGGCCATGATTAGCCAACAAAACGGCGTTGTATTCTTTACCCATCGTATTATACGCAGCGTTGGCTATCTCCTGCGTGCCGAAGGTAGCGTAGGGTGCACAGGGGACCTTCTTTCCCGCATAGGCTATAAGGTAGCTGGCGGGAGGCACATCCCAACGCAAGGTTGCTATGGTAGTGGCAAACATGGAGTGCGTATGGACCACGGCTCCCACGTCCTCTCTGTTCTGATAGAAAATCAGATGCATCCTCCATTCGCTCGAAGGTTTTCTTAAGCCATCGACTATCTTGCCTTCGAGGTCCATTAAAACGATATCCTCGGGTTTCGTCTCGAAATAATCCATCCCGCTGGGAGAGATGGCCATTAAACCTTCTCTTTTATTAAAAACACTGATGTTTCCTCCCGTCCCTTTGGTGAGTCCGGCTGTTATGAGTTTTTTGCCATAATCCACTAATAAATTTCTTTCTTCTTCCAAAAGCAATTCACGCCACTCCTTTTCGTGTATTTTTTGAATCTTTATAATATATAATAACACTACCACCTTAAGAAAAAACTATAACAGGAGGGCGGTGAAACAAATGGCGAAAAATGTGGTCATGATAGGCGCACTGGATACAAAGGGTGAGGACTACGCCTTTATCAAGAAAAGAATCGAAGCGGAGGGTTTCAAAGTTATCGTCGTAGATGTTGGGGTGATAGGCGATCCTTCTTTCAAACCCGACATAGATGCCGATAGTGTAGCAAAGGCAGGCGGAGAAAGTTTGGCTTCTTTAAGGGAAAGGGGCGACAAAGGCCTCGCCATGGCGGTTATGACAAAGGGTGCCGCTGAAATCGCGAAAAAGCTATTTAAAGAAGGGCGACTTGATGCCCTATTTGGCATGGGCGGATCCGCAGGAACGGCCATAATATCTGCCGCCATGAGAGCTCTCCCCCTCGGAATTCCAAAGGTGTTAGTATCTACTGTGGCATCGGGCGATACTAAGCCCTACGTCGGGACCAAGGACATAGTAATGATCCCTTCAATTGTAGACGTAGCGGGAGTCAACGCGATAAGCGCAGGCGTCTATTCCAGAGCAGCAGGAGCCCTCACGGGAATGCTCGAAACTGAAGTCCCCGAAGTTGCAACCAAACCACTGATAGCAGCCTCCATGTTCGGCAATACGACCCAGCTAATTAATCAATGCAAGGAGATAATGGAAAAAGAAGATTACGAAGTCATGGTGTTTCACGCGACCGGCACCGGTGGAATGACAATGGAAGACTTGATCGAAAACGGCTATTTCGTGGCAGCTCTGGACTTGACTACCACGGAGTTGGCCGATGAGCTCTGCGGAGGAGTGATGTCGGCGGGCCCAAAGAGGCTTACAACAGCAGGCTTGAAGGGCATCCCTCAAGTCGTAGCTCCCGGATGTCTTGATATGGTGAATTTTTGGGCCATCAACACGGTTCCTGAAAAGTACAAAAATAGAAAACTTTACCCATGGAATCCGAATGTGACCTTGATGCGTACCACTCCTGAGGAAAACGCCAAGCTCGGAGAGATAATGGCTCAAAGGCTGAACCAATCGAAGGGACCGACCGCGGTCTTCTTTCCCCTAATGGGCCTATCGCAACTTGACTCGCCTGGAGGAGAATTTTGGTGGCCCGAGGCAAACGAAGCGCTCCTTAAGTCGTTGAAGGAAAATTTGAGAAAAGACATTCCCCTCATCGAAGTCGACGCCAACATAAATGACCCAATATTTGCCAAGGCCGTGACGGACAAAATGTTTGAGTTTTTATCAGGTAAATAAATCTGGAGGTGAATTGAAATGCCATTCATATCGAGAGAGGAAGCCTTGAAAAGGTTGCATTCGAACGTAGCTGCAGGAAAACCAATAGTGGGCTGTGGTGCGGGAACCGGAATTTCGGCCAAATTTTCAGAAGCCGGCGGAGCAGATCTGATCATAATATACAACTCGGGCAGATATCGTATGGGAGGAAGAGGATCATTGGCAGGGCTTCTCCCCTATGGTGACGCAAACGGCATAGTCGTGGAAATGGCTTCTGAAGTTCTTCCCGTCGTAAAAAACACCCCCGTTTTAGCGGGAGTATGCGGAACCGATCCCTTCAGGCTCATGAAAGTATTCCTAAAAGAGCTTAAGGATATGGGTTTTGACGGCGTTCAAAACTTTCCGACTGTAGGACTGATCGATGGAGTATTCAGGCAGAATTTGGAGGAAACGGGAATGGGCTACGACCTTGAGGTTAAAGCAATTGCAATGGCCCACGAACTGGATATGCTTACCTGTCCCTACGTCTTCGATGCCGAACAAGCCATCGCCATGACAAAGGCAGGCGCTGATGTCATAGTTGCCCATATGGGGTTGACCACAAAGGGAAGCATAGGAGCCAAGACAGCTTTGACCCTCGAGGATGCAGCAAAACGCGTTCAAGACATACATGACGCAGCGAAATCGGTCAACCCGGATGTAATGGTAATATGCCACGGAGGACCCATCGCTGAACCAGAGGACGTCGAGTTCATATTCGCCCACACCAAAGGCATCGTGGGATTCTTTGGCGCATCGAGCATGGAACGCATACCCGTAGAAAGAGCTATAAAAGAACAAGTAGAGCGCTTCAAATACCTAAAGATAAACGCCTGATTCAGGCTCTATCGATAGCCATCTAAAAAGAGAGCAGGTCAGCATGCCTGCTCTCTTTTTAGTTAACTGTGCTTTAATGCTATTTTATATATGTGCTTTTTACCTTTGCCAATAAATTTATCCTATTTTCAGCCAGCCTGTCCGCTGCTTTGTACGTTGGTATGTTTTCCTTCTTTGCAATCTCGATTACCTCTAAAACAGCATCGTACAGCGCTTCGACTTTTCTTGTGGCTTTTTCCTTTAAGTATCCGCCCGGCTCCAGCTCCGCAGCGACGTTAATTACGCCTCCGGCGTTGATGATATAGTCCGGTACATAAAGGATGCCCTTTTGTTGCAAAATATCTCCGTGCCTTTCTTCCTTGAGCTGATTATTGGCAGAACCTGCTACTATTTTACATTTTAGTTTATTTATGGTGTCATCGTTGATGATTGCGCCAAGCGCACAAGGTGCGAATACATCACAATCTGCGCCGATTATTTCATCGGGTTTTACTGCCTTTGCGCCCAGTTCGTTCACCGCTCTTTTTACGTTTTCCTCGAAGATATCTGTCACGATAAGTTCCGCTCCAGCTTTCTTCAGGAATTTTGCCAAGTTAAATCCCACATTCCCTACGCCTTGGATCGCGACCTTTCTGCCGGCTACATCGTCGTTTCCGAAGACTTCCCTGCAAGCTGCCTTTATTCCCTGAAATACTCCCAGTGCCGTAAATGGAGACGGATCACCGCTTCCCTCTCCCAACCCGGCAACATATTTGGTCTCCATTCTTATATATTCCATGTCTTGTACATTCGTGCCCACGTCTTCCGCCGTTATATATCTCCCGCCCAGAGATTCGATGTACCTGCCCAATGCCCTGAATAACGCTTCCGATTTATCCTTTTTAGGGTCTCCTATTACGACGGTCTTGGCCCCTCCTAGATTGAGGCCGGCCGCAGCATTTTTATATGTCATACCCCTGGCGAGCCTTAAAGCATCCTCGATGGCTTCATCTTCGGATGCGTAGGTCCACATACGACAACCCCCAAGGGCAGGCCCTAAGGTCGTATCATGAATTGCAATGATGGCCTTTAAACCGGAGGCCGCATCATGACACAAAACAACCTGCTCGTAATCGTACTTTTGCATGTAGCCAAATATCTCCACCACAACTACCCCCTTTGATATTTATAATCCTATAGTTACCTCAGGAACAAAGCTGTCTGACCTAATGCACGATCGCTATTGTATGACAAAATATATGAACAAATCCCGCATCTGAAATGCCAAACATTCGTCAAAATATTACATACAATTATATTGCATGTAATACTAAATATACTATGAAACGAAAAAAATGTCCAATAGGAATTTATTTTCTCAATTTAAAATGATTCTTTGTAAAGATATATTGTTGTATTTGTCGCTCACATTGAGGCGATCACAAAGAAAGGTATATACACATAAAAACAAGACAGCATCCATTTTATCGTTGGATGCTGTCTTGTTTTTATGTGCCAAATTAAATCGCTTTAAATTATCCGCCTAAAAGATCACCCACAAAACGAAGGTCATTATGAAAATAGCCGTCGCAGGAGGATCTATATGGGTATCGCCGTGGATGATAAAGGTACGAGAGGCCAATTCGCCGACAAAAGCTGATATTACGCCCATCAAGGCACCAATGAACAACGAACCGCTGAAAATCGCCGCCAATGAAGCGATAATCGTCATATGATGCGTGACGGGAACGTTTATCCCAAAACAGAGGAACACTAAAGTTGCAGCCGAGATGCCGAATCCTACAAAGGCTGCCGCAGGGAAGTATGCTTCATTTATTCCTATAACAGCAAGAGCATACCATGCCGTGACTAAGCTAACTCCCAGAGAAATCATAAAAAGTTGACCGAAATCCTGCTGGTGGGGCACCCACACGTCGTTTCCTCCAGGTGTAAATCGACCTCGGGCCTTAGCTTCTTCGCTCAACGTGCCAAATAGTCCTGTTTTTCCAAAGGTCAAACGCGCTATGGCGTTCGACAAAAACACCGTTAAAGCTACATTGTCGGTGAAGCCGGCTGGAAAAATTGTATTGAAGACAGAAACCAAAAGATAACCTAAAATACCAAAGAGACCACCCACCAACAATGCCATGGGATCCTTGAACCCCGCCCCTCCGGAGACTATGTCCTTGCCAGCTCCGTGTATGCCCTTTTTAGCGGCATAGGCAACAGCAGCAACACCCCCGCAAAAGGCGACGTGAGGGCCGAAGACAGGGCCAAAAGCTACATTAGAAATAAAGTCAAAGGAAGATCCCCCAAGAACAGCTGCTGCTCCAACCAAAACAGCAAAACCGGTGAACACGAAAGCAGGCAGCCCGCCTAAAGCTGCACCAAATACTCCACCACCGAAAGAAGCAAGAAGCGTAGCAAAATTCACCTTTGTAACCTCCTCTCAAAATGTTGTACAAAACCGTAAGGAAACAACCAAAAAGCTCTATCCTGAGACATCACCTCCCAAGATAATTGCTTTAGTTTCCTATTTTATCTTCTCTATTCTCTCTTCAAAAATAGGAATTATAGATGTGATACTAAAAACTCAATGGCTCAAGCCGGCCGGCTTGAGCCATTGAGTTTTTACGCCTTTCCCTGAGCAAAGGCCTGAAGATCGCTGTTTACCTTTGAGAAGACATAAACGGGAGCACAACCTGGGTATGTAAAGACTTTCTTTGCAAGCTTCATCGCTTCTTCGACCTTTTCCTTGGAAGGGAAGTATTTCCAGCAGTCACCTAAGACAAAAAGATTTTTGCCTTCTGCATAAAGTGGATCGAAGTCAGGTACTCCACCTGCAATGAAGACGCATTCGCCTTTTTCTGCAACCATCTTTTCCACGTCAATCCCTGTGTTCTTGAAGGAATCGAGAGCTCCACGTAGATACACGTAACAACCTGGACAGGTTTGCTGAATTATTACCGTTAAACCTTTGTATACCCCAACAGGGTTGTCATTAGCCCGTTTAAAAAATTTCCTAACATCCTCCAATTTTTCACCTACTACCTCAATGGAGGCCAAATCACCCACTCCGAGCCCCTCTGTAGCTGCTATCCTAACGGCCGGAATTTCCCCTGGCTCAAAACCCATGATATACGAAGTGACTGTGTCTACGGCCACCGTGTCCCTACCCGCTATTATCAAATTCATCTCGATCGGCGTTCCCGCATGTGGTCCCTGTCCCTCCATGCCGATGATCCCATCGATTATAGTAAGATCCGCCTTTCTAATTCGCAGCATATCAGCAAGCTTTTGTCCTAAGTCTATCCTGTGGGCACCCTGTTGCTGTCCGCTTGGGTGCCTGTTTGGAACGATGCCGTTCCAATTTTTTATGCCTAAAGTAACGGTCCCGCCAACATGAACCTTCATCTTTGGCAAATTGATAACAACATCGGCCTCTAAAACAGGACGAAATACCTCGGCCTTTTTAAATACCCTTCCCTCAGGGATTTCAACAACGACGGTGGACTCTTCGTCGAAATATATTACTCGATCTGCCCCACCGCGAATCGCTGCCTCTTCCATACCCGATTCCTTGAAGGCTGGTTTTGCCTTGCCAACGTGAAGCCCTAAAGAGGGATTATCGCCTACCCACACTTCAGCAGCTTTGGACTCCTCTTTAAGGAAAGCCACTACTGCTTCCACCGTTCTGGGATCTACTACGGCAAAACTTTCAGGAGGTGCTTGAAATGCCAAATTGGGCTTAACCAATACCCTATCCCCTGGCTTAACTATGGCATCGATGCTTCCCAGGGACAGCTCCATGGCTTTCTTGACCGCCGCCTTTATCGCTGCTACGTCTTCATCGTATCTCACAAATTTGCCGCCCATAAATTCCCCGTTTCCCTTTATTCCGGTTGCCTTAACGACAGATACCTTTGCTTTTCCCATTCACATCTCCCCTCCTCAACTTGTATATCTATAGTTAGCCCTATCAACCTTTTGGATAATGATATCATATTTCTGGGGCAACACGCTACAATAATTTTCCAACAAAACTCAATCAATTAAATTATATTCATCTCCGATCTCGTCTTCCTGCAAGGGTCTCGTCAAATCGTCCAGGCGCTGCAAGTAACCTTCCAGGCGCTTTAAAGCTTCTCCGTACCCTGCCCAATCGCCCCTTTGCAATGCTTCTTCTGCTTCATTGTATGTTTCCCTAGCCCTCCTTACCAATTCCCCGAGGGTACCGCCTTCAGGCAAGCCCTCCGATTTGTACAAAGGAGATTCTGCCGCTTTAGTTTCCCTTTCGTCCTCAACTCCAAATAAATCGCTAATTACGTCATCGAAGCGCTCTCCCCAAACTACGCGGCCACCGGCCGCAAGGATTATCCTCTTGAGTTCGGGAAGATCGCTGTTTTCTGCCCTTAAGTAGAGAGGTTGCACGTACAAAATCGAATCCTCCAAAGGGATCACCAGCAACCTTCCAAATATTACGTCCGAGCCTCTCTGTCCCCACAAGGAAAGCTGTGCCGATATCTCGGGATGTTGATTTATCAATGCCTCTATCTGCTGGGGGCCGTAAATCAATTTCTGCTTCGGGAATACATAGGCCACTAGCTGACCGTAAGCATCTCCATCGCAACGCCCCGCTAACCAGGCAATCATATTGTTCTTTCCTGTGGGGAGATAGGGCGTGACCAAGACATATTCAGCCCTCTCCTCTTCTCTCAGCTTCGTGACGATATAATAGGGCGATGCTTGCGATCCTCCGTGTGTGGGGAAGGACCAGACGTCTTCTCTGTTGTAAAAGGTGTTTGGGTCCGTCATGTGATACACGGCAAATATTTGAGCCTGCACTTGGAAAAGGTCCATGGGATAACGTCGATGGAGGATCAACTCAGGGGGCATCTCTTCCAGGGGCTTAAACAGATCGGGAAATATCTTATTCCAACTGAGGATCAAAGGATCCTCAGGATCGGAAATGTAAAACTCAACGTTACCGTCATAGGCATCAACCAGAACTTTTACGCTGTTTCTGATGTAGTTAAAACGTATCTTTCCGGCTTTGGTCGATAGAAGTGTTGGCTGCGAATAGGGATATCTGTCGGTTATGGTGTAAGCGTCCATCACCCACACAAGCCTTCCGTCCATCACCGTAAGGTAGGGATCTTGATCGAAAAGCAAAAAGGGCGCAATACGCTTAGCTCTTTCGAGTATATTCCTGTAATACATGATCCTACTCTCCGACGTGATTACGTCGGTAAAAAGAATTTGAGTATCGCCAAAGCGAACGGAAAATGCCAACCTGCGTAATAAAGAATTAACGGGAACTCCTCCGCTGCCTTCATAGGTGGAGCGGACGTTCTCGTCTCCAGCGGGGTAGTCGAACTCTTGAACCGTCGTTTTTACCAGAACATAATAATCGGTCATTTCTCCGTAATATATTTGAGGATATTCAATGGAAAGGGGAATGGTCATCCTGGGAGGCAAATCTTGAACGTAAAATACGGGCAAACCCGTTGGGGTTACCTCATTGACAGGATTCATTACTATACCATAACCATGGGTAAACTCGAGATGCATATTCACCCATGTAGGGTTTTGAAGCTGCCGAACGTCTAATTCCCTTGCGGCGAGCATCACCTGCCTGGGCACTTCGCTTTGTAAATAGTAGCGATCTATATCGATGTCGGGGAAATCGTAATAGGTCCTAATTTCCTGAAGTTGCTTGTAGCTTCTAAGCAAGGGGCCGTAATCCCACAACCTTATGTTCTCTATGGTTTCGATGTTTTTATTAAGGTCTTCCATCGTCACTCCGTCTTTGGGAGTGATATGGCGCACTACTACATCGTCTAACCCGTATGCGCGTTGCGTGGCCAGGATGTTATGTCTTATGTAAGGGCTTTCCCGCTGAAATTCGTTGGGCTCTACAACATATCTTTGAATTACCCCTGGATATATGCCCCGCAAACCAATTGTTCCAACGATCCATACTCCAATCAAGACTGCTATGAACTTCCAACTTTTGCGTCTAGCAGCTATGGGGAGAAAAAGCCCGATGACGGCGACGGCTGTGGCAAGGACGTTTAAGGCCAACAGGCGAGCATGCAAGTCTGTATATCCCGCTCCGTAGACGACGCCCAGGGGAGAAAAGAGAAGTTCGTAACGGTCAAACCAATACCCCAACGACAACAAAAGCATTAAAATGCCGGCCAAAATCCCCAATTGCAACCGCTCTCGCGCCGAAAGGGGGATTTGTCTGTAGGACTCCATGTCAACTCTTCCCTGAGCTCTGGCGATAAAGAAGATGAAAGCCGTACCTATCAACGAAATCAAAAAGACTTTAAACAAAAGACTTTGTGCATACCTATAAAAGGGGTATTGGAATATATAAAATCCAATATCTTTATTGAAAATTGCATCTTTTGCGTCAAAGGGCATTCGATTCAAAAACCTCAAGACCATCGCCCACTGATCCTTTGCCCCGAAGGCCAAAGCAAGAGCAACGACTAGGGCAAACGCATTGATCAACATCTTTACCCGAGGCAAGTTCAAGGGGGAATCGAAAAAGACCACAGCTTCCAAGGCCGTCTTCCTTGCCCGCATCAAGCTAAATCTGATGATACCCAGGGATAGTATGAAAACGAAGCCAAAAAGCAGCCATTGAGGCCAGAACTTTTTCCAAAAAACAGCAGCGTAACCGAGGGCATCGTACCAGACAAAATCCGTATAGAATCGAACAAAGGGAACAAAACCCAAGACAACGGCCAAAATAACGATGGGTAAAACGACTCCGCAGCCCATGTTCAGGGGTGGCCCGCCCGGCCAGCGACTTCCAGTCTTGTCTTTATTGCGATAATTCATTACTATACCTCCAATTATCTATATTGATTTTCCAATCGGCATTACATAACAGATTTTTTGGACCTTTTACATGTATGTTATCATCTTCCTTGCACATATGGCGACATCGATTTTTTTGGGAGGCGATATTTTGAATAATATTTTGCATAAAAAGATAAAAAATATACTATGCAGTACTTTTATAACTATTTTCGTCTTATCTGCGTTGGCGGAAGCAGCAGAAATTAAATGCACTTATACAACGCGCCTGGGAGAACCCTTTTTAACGCGCCTCGTCTCGCCCTATCCTTTATCCGACGTCACTGTTTACTGGCTGAAGAAAGAAGTCTCGTTAAATGTCGCCCTTTTGGAAGGTAAATATGAAGCGAAGATGCTTCTGGGAACAGATGTAAAGGATACAGGCCCCGGCGTTTACGAACTGATAGTGAGATATTACGAAAGAGGTAAATTTTGGACTCTGCGGCATGATGTAAAGGTGGAGCCAAAATCTTATCAGACCCAAGAACTGAAGGTACCGCAAGTTATGGCAACACCACCCAAAGAAGCCCTGGAGAGGATAGAAAGGGAATCGAAACTGGTAAGAGATACTATTAACACCGTTAGTCCCAAACGACGCTGGGAATTGCCGTTAAAACGCCCCGTAAACGGGATAGTAACATCACCATACGGGTTTAAAAGAATTTACAACGGCACCCCGGGAAATCCCCACCGGGGAATCGATTTCAGGGCAGCCGTCGGAACTCCTGTAAAATGCGCTGCAGACGGCATCGTATCCCTCGCAGGAGATCATTACTTCGGCGGAAAGAGCGTGTACGTCGACCATGGGAACGGAGTCATTTCCTGCTATATGCATTTATCCGAGATCTCCGTAAAGGAAGGCCAATTTGTACAAAAAGGAGAAGTTATTGCTCTTTCCGGACAGACCGGGAGGGCGACGGGCCCACATCTACACTTCGGGCTTTATCTTTTAGGAAATGCCGTCGATCCAGCGTCACTTTTTTGAACGCCACTAGCTTATACACTAGCTTATAAACGTATGTTATGTTAGCGAAATGCAAAAATAACGATAACATGATACATCATTGCATCCTTTTTCAGGATAATGAAACTGCGCGAGCTTTCTTTTTGCTTCTGCGCTCTTGTCATTAAAGCTAAGATCTAATCATCGTTGGTGACTAAAATTCATACAGGCAAACTACGTCAATATACAATCGATGTCATCATCGCTGCTTTGGTGATATTCTTTTTTCTTGCAAGAACATAAAATAACTTGCATAAACATGGCGACCAAAGGTGCTATCCAATAACCCCCGCAAGCTTTCCTCTTGCTCAGAGGAACCTACGCGGGGGTTATTGATTGCCTAATCCTGCTGTTTTAATTATTTATCCCCAGGCAATGGAGAGATCGTAATAACCTAAGCTTCGGTTTTCTTCCTTCGACAGCCTCCCCGCTTTGGCTTTTCCGCAGGGGCTTCCCCGGAACAATCTTGTTTTTTGTCGGCCAAAAGCATCCCCCCAACTCCTACGTTTTCCTGGGGATTTTCGGAGACAAGTACCACAAAGGCTTCCTTCGGTATATCCATGATATTGCTCGCTGCCTCCGTAAGGTCTTTAACCAATTCTCTTTTCTTTTCTAGGCTCAAAGCCGGACCGCTGACAGTAATTACAGGCATATTCTGCACCCCCTCTGGACTAAACTACCTATTTTGGTATATTACATTTAAATAATAACACATTTAATTTTAATAAAAGGGGATGCTCTTTTGAAGACCGGGGATTTAAAAGCTAATGCCCATAAAGGGCTTGCCATTCTCACCATGGGTCATTTTATAAACGATATACATGCCGCCTTTTTGGTTACCTTCACCCCAATCTTGATGATGAAGCTGGGGCTGTCGATAACACAGGCCAGCATGTTGACTTTTCTGTCGGGAATAATAAACTCCTTTTTGCAACCTCTCTTGGGCTACGCTTCAGACCAAACATCGCGTCCGCTGATGATCCTGGTAGGTCCGATACTTACTGCATTGGGAGCATCGCTCATACCGTCATCACCCAGCTATGCCCTGGCCTTTTTCTTCGTTGGGTTGTGGGCCATAGGAAGTGCTACCTTCCATCCTCAAGGTCAGGGGTCAGTAGGTCACTTATCATCCTCGCGAAATCTGTCCTTTTCTTTTTCCATATTTTCGATGGGAGGAATATTGGCGAGCGCCTTGAGCCCCCTTTACGGTGCCTACCTTTACCAGAGGTTGGGCGAGGCCTTCTTGCCCATTGTAACCTCCCTTCCGGTCTTGCTTTATGCAGTATTGGTCTTTAAGTTTTTGCCCTCCATCCCAGGCAAGGAGACGAGTCACAGATCGGACAATACAAAGGGATTAAAGTTCATATTGCATTCTATAAAGATAACCTTCGCGCCCCTATGCGTCGCCGTAATAAGAGATACATCGATTCAGGGCATTCAATTTTTCATGCCCATAGCCATAGCCATCAAAGGAGGCACCATCGGGGATGTGGGAAAGGTGCTCTTCATCATAATGATAGCAAGATCGATATCGCCTTTAATCGGAGGATACATCGCCGACCGCACCAGCAAAAGCAGGATAATCTTCTTATGCATGGCTCTGGGGGGAGCTTTACTCATCCCTGCCGCACTGCTAAAGGGCGTGATATCGATTTTGCTTTTCACCTTGGGAGCCGCCTTAATAGAGGCCACTACCCCCATAACGGGCGCCATCTCTCAAGAATGGATGCCCGAGTCGAGGGCAATGGCAAGCTCTATAGTCATGGGTTTTGCATGGGGACTGGGAAGCCTGCTGATTCCGCCTTTGGGGATAATAGGTGACCACCTTGGCATTACCTGGGCATTGACAGTCGTCGGTGCCTTGCCCATCCTGAGTTTGTATTTTGTCGCAGTAATAAGAAAAAGGGAAAAGTGCTCTGTCTCTGCGAAATCGCAAGGCGATAACCAAGGCGATTTACCTGAATAAAAGCATCAAGAAACTTCGAGAAGAAGGCATTTGAGGTACAGCGACTCCTCAAAGCCCATAAGCACCGGATGATCCGGCGGTTGACCTTCCCTGGCAACAACACGAAGTGTCTTGTCGGCGTCCTTCGCCGCCTCAAATATAACCCCTTCAAAGAGATCCCACGATATATGGTGAGAGCAGGAGCAGGTCAGAAGAAAACCGCCTTCTTTGACTAACTTCATGGCCCGCAAGTTGATCTCTTTATATCCCCTGAGAGCCCCCTCAACAGCTTTTTTGTTTTTGGCAAAGGCCGGAGGGTCTAAAACGATCACGTCGTACCTTTGACCCTTTGACTCTAGCTCCCTTAGGCGGTCGAAAACGTTTGCCACATCGTATCGGCAAACAGCATCAAATCCATTCAGGCCGGCATTGCGCCTT
The DNA here is from genome assembly GCA_002385485.1 of Acetomicrobium sp. UBA3949. GTDB lineage: Bacteria > Synergistota > Synergistia > Synergistales > Acetomicrobiaceae > Acetomicrobium. The sequence continues at coordinate 14,796 of DGDP01000127.1, forward strand.
GCCGTCGCTATAGCATCCTCCGAAACGTCTACGCCAAAGACGCTTTTCGCCCCAAACCTGGCAGCGTTAAGGCCAAAACCTCCCGTATAACAGAAAGCATCCAGCACATTGGCTCCCTTTGATATATCCTTCAATAGGGCCCTGTTTCGACGTTGATCCAAAAAGTGTCCCGTTTTTTGGCCTCCGGCGATATTTACGCAAAACTTGACGCTATTCTCCTCGATTATCACTTCATCGGGCACTTCACCGAAGAGAAGGCAATCCTCTTGAGACAATCCCTCGATCGCTCTCACGGGCACATCGTTTTTGTGGTATATGCCTTTTACGGGAAAAAGGTCGATTAAAACCCTTACGATGATTTCCTTGAACCTATCCATCCCGAGCGTCAGGGTCTGCAAGACTATATAATCGCCAAATTTGTCAATAATTACACCGGGCAGAAAGTCCGCTTCGCTAAAAACGATCCTGTAGGCATCAAGCTCGGCAATCCCGGTCTTGCACCTGAAGTTCAGGGCAGATTTGAGCCTTTTGCGCCAAAAACTTTCGTCTATCTTTTCTTGTTTTCTGGTCAGGATTCGTGCAACAATGTACGAAGAGGGGTTGGCATACCCTATACCTAAGAATTTCCCCCGCCAATCCTTGATCTCGACTAAATCGCCCGGAGTAAAGTCGCCCCTGATCCTGTTTATCGCGTTTTTATAAATCCATGGGTGCCCTTCATGGATGCTTTGTTCAAACCCCTTCTTAACGTATAGAGAATTAAAAGCCATAATACATTTAACCCCCTCCCAAGGGAGGAAAGATCCGCACTTCATCTTCTGGATTCACCAGATCATCCAGACAGATGTACTTCGAGCGACAGATTGCAAATCCCACTTCCTCCCTTGAAATATTTACTTTATTGAGTATATATCCCAACGTCACGGCCCGATCCAGCTCTACAATATGCTCCGTCAATCGATCGCCGCTAAATACTATAACTTTGGCCATAGTCTTCCGCTATCCAGTCGAGCCCTAGTTCCGACAATTTTCCTCTGGTAGGAATGCCCCTTTCGTTCCAATTCATCATTGCGTAATATATTTGAAGCGCCTCCTTAAATTCCTCCTCAGAAAGCGAATTCCCGGAAAGAGGACCTTTTTCGAGGGGAGAAAACAACCTTTCCGGCAAGGCATCTTCTTTGACGTCGAAACCCTCACGGGCATTGAACATCCTGGCGAGCACCAAAGCTCTCTCCCCGACTTTCATCAGCTCAAATGCGCTCGTTTGCCATCCAGTGAAGGCGCACATGGCATCTACCACATCTTTTATGGGCATAGAGCTTCTTGGCACCGGCACGAAATCACATATACCTGCAGCGTTAAAAAAGCTCCACCACATGGAAAGGTAGGCAAAGGTCCGCACCTTTAAGTTTGAGAAGACGGTAGGACTTTCGGGCTCCAAAATACCCAGAGGCATTATTTCTCTAAAACCATATTGGTCCTTTGAAGCAACCATAGTATCGTGGGCGGCAACCATATGGTCTGCGCCCCTTTCGGAAGCAGCGTAGGCTAAGGCTAATGAATATTTCCCCCTCGGCTCGTGCATCGGTAACTCCTGACCCTTCACCGTCAAGGCAAACTTTTCCGAACCCTTTCCTATGATTTCGGAGGCCCTTTTGCTGCCCTCGGCGAGAACGTCGCCAAAGCCCTCTCTTTTTGCTATCTTTTCTATCATGGCAAGGAGGGCTTCGCCGTTGCCAAAGGACAGCTCTATTCCGTCGGTATCGTCTTCGGTCAAAATATTTGCCTCGAAACATTCCATGGCAAAGGCTATGGTCATCCCGGTGCTGATAGTGTCCAAGGTGTATTCGTTGCACATCTGATTTGCTTTAGCTATAACTTCTATGTCATCAATTAAACAGAGCGAGCCAAAAGAAGCAAGTGTCTCGTACTCAGGGCCGCCGAATCGTGGCTCTACTCCATAACGATCCGATTTAACGGCTCTTTTACACCTCACGGGGCAGGCGTAGCAGCCTTCCCTGGCCACTAATATCTTCTCATTCATAGCCTTCGCAGAAATTGCCTCGGCCTTGTCGAATTCACCGTAACGAAAATTTTTGGTCGGCAATATCCCGGCTGCATTATTTCCCAAAACAGAAGCCGCTGTTCCGCTTTCGTACAACCCCTTGGTTAGAGGATTCTCCATTACCGTAGAGCCGAATTTCTTGGATATTTCCGACATGAGCTTATGGTCCGCTATGGGAATCTGCTTTTTACCTCTGACAGCGATAGCTTTGAGGTTTTTGGAACCCATCACGGCTCCAAGTCCGTTTCTGCCGTTAAAATGTTTTAATTCATTAGTTATGCAGGCATACCTTACTAGGTTTTCTCCGCCGGGCCCTATCTGGGCAACTCTAATGGCGGGGTCTTTGTGCCTATCTCTTATCACATCCTGAACTTCGCCGGTCTTTTTTCCCCATAGATCCCCGGCATCGTATATGCTTACATCTCCGTCGTTTATATAAAGATAAACCGGTTTGCTGGCTTTGCCCCTTATGACAATCCCGTCAAAGCCGGCACGCTTTAGCTCAGGCCCCCAAAAACCTCCGGCCTCAGACTGTCCGAAGGCATTTGTCAAAGGCGACTTGGCGCCCACGGCAAAGCGACACATCCCCCCTAAAGGTGCGCCCGTTAAAGCTCCGGGGGCAAAGACCAAAACGTTGTCCGGCCCCAGAGGATCAATGCCTGGCTTCATCATCTTAAGTAAATAGTAGCCTATTAAACCCGAACCTCCCATGTAGGTCCTGTAAAACTCGTCGCTAACATTCTCCACTTCGATCCTTTCCGCAGATAAGTCGACGTGTAAAACCCTTCTGTTGTATCCGAAAGCCAATTTCATTCCCCCTCAAATTAATCGCAATAATCTTTAAATTGCCTATATTTTTAAATTATAATTCACTTATGAGCCAAAAGACAAATTCTGTAAAAAGGCTTTTAATCGTCACAAATCGACCTTTGCTTGGCCAGTAAATCGTCGTAGGTTTCCCTCTCGACGGCCAGGAAATCCTTTCCGTTCTCGACGAAAACAACTGCAGGTTTGGGAAGCATATTATAATTGCTGGCCATAGAATAGTTGTATGCTCCCGTGTTGAAAACCGCCAGCAGGTCTCCTGGCTTGACGTCACCTGGAACAGAAAGGTTTTCTATCAAAATGTCGCCGCTTTCACAACACCTGCCCGCCACGGTTACGATTCTGTCCTTTGGCAGGCCTT
>DGDP01000012.1 GCA_002385485.1 Acetomicrobium sp. UBA3949
TGAATAAAGGATTTTGCCCTGTTCTATGTGGAGCTCAATCAATGCCTTCAGGTCGCCCTTGTGCAAGACGTATCTTTCAAGTTCGTCGGGGTTTAAGCCGAACCTTTTGGCTGCTTCGTAGAAAGAGATACCCTCATCGTTTTTGAGCTTCTTTAGGTCTTCAAGAGTATATTTGCCGACCAAAGCCTTGCTTGCTACGAGGCCGCCTCCAAAGGAAGAACCCTCCTCCTCCACCAGGGCTATCATCTCGAGCGAATGTTTGGGCTGTATGTTATGTTCTTTTATTACCGTCAAGGCTTCCAAGGCAGCTACAAGACCTGCCGCTCCGTCGAATTTGCCGCCATATAAGACAGTATCAATATGCGAACCGCACATAACGGGAGGAAGGACGGGCTCCCTGCCCTTTAATTTGGCCCTGAAATTGCCTATGGGGTCGACTGAAACTTCCAGTCCAAGGGATTTGCAACTTTCCGTCAAATAATCTATTGCCTTTTTATGTTCGAGCGAAAAGGACAACCTCGTGCAACCCTTCCCGGGTGTCGAGTTAAAGGTGTTTAGCGTTTCAATGTGGTCTTTTATTCTCTCAAGATTTGTCTCAAGCATTTTTTTCACCTTCTTTGGTTCCATTTAAATAGTCAAGGGCATATTGGACGTAAAGAGCTACGCCGATCTCCATGGCGTCTTCGTCCAAGTCAAAGTTTGGGTTATGATGAGGATAGGTTGTACCCTTTTCCTCGTTGCCTATTCCTATAAAGGCAAATGCGCCTGGGGCTAATTTAAGATATTCTGCGAAATCTTCTCCGCCCATGACCTTTTCATATTTTACTAAACCGTCCCTGCCAACTATTTTTTCAGCGGCTTTGGCTGCGAGAGATGAACTTTCGGGGTCGTTGATCACGGGGGAAGTGGCAAATTTATAATTTACGTATGCTTCAGCCCTGTATCCTACAGCAACCTGCTTGGCTATCCTTTCTATGGCTTGGGGCAAAACATCCTTGAACTTGGGGTTGAAGTATCTGTTTGTTCCCTCGAGTTTTGCCTCGGAAGCTAGGACGTTAAATCGAGTGCCGGCGACAAGTTTGCCCACCGTTACAACTAGAGGCTCAAGCGGCGTAAACTCCCTGCTAACGATTGTTTGGAGGGCCATTACGATATTTGAGGCCACTACGACGGCGTCAACTCCCTCATGGGGTGCAGATCCGTGTCCGCCTTTGCCCCGAACGGTTATATCAAAGACATCCACTGCTGCCATTCTTGGCCCTGCTTCTACGGATACCTTTCCCGTGGGCAATCCGCTCCAAAGGTGCATTCCGAATATGTTGTCCACTCCATCCATAGCTCCGTCGTCTATCATCCTAAGTGCCCCTTGAGCGACCTCCTCTGCCGGCTGAAAGATTAGCTTGACGGTTCCCGGCAGCTCACATTTAATATCCGATAAAATTTTTGCAACTCCAAGCAGCATTGCAGTATGGCCATCATGTCCGCAGGCATGCATGAGGCCTTCGTTTTTGGATTTATAGGGCTTGTCGTTTTTTTCGGAGACTTCGAGGGCATCCATATCGGCCCTTAAAGCGACGGTTTTCCCGGGTTTTTCTCCTTTTATAGTTGCGATTACTCCCGTTTCGCCTGCGTTTATGTTGGGGATGCCCATCTTATCCAGCTCTTCTTTGACCCTCCGCGAGGTCCTTATCTCTTCGCCGGATTTTTCCGGATACATGTGAAATTCCCGTCTCAGCTCTATTACGTAATCCTTTGCTTCTGCAGCCAGATTTTTTATGTCCATTTAAAGTACGACACCTCCGTTAATAATAATTTTTTACAGTAAGTTGACGAATATGCCCGCTAAAATTACCGAAGCGATAGTAACAGTGGTGAAACCGCCCACTAACATCTTTGGTAATAGGGAATCCATTAAAAATTTAAATTCCTCAGGATTTTCGGCAAGTGCCTTGGAGGCTTCTTCAGTTAATACGTAATTGGGAGGAAAGCCGTAAAGGGCAGTAAGCGCGCAGGCAAAGGACATTTCCTTAGAATAACCAAGGAGCTATCCTAGGGCCATGGAAAACAGGGCCATACCCGTAATGCCTATTGCTATTATTCCAAAAAGTGGTCCGACGAGGCTAACAATCATATTTGGGGTGGCTTTGGCCAAACCTGCAAATATAAAGGCCATCAAAGTGGTCATCATAAACCCGAAAGAACCCGACAGATCGAGGGGTCTACGCTCGAGAAAGCCGATTTCCGCAGCTATAACGCCAAATATGAGGCATATCACAAAACGTGAAACTACTTCGTTTATGGCCGTTGCCGTTATAGCCGATGCCCATGCCACTATGCCAAGCTTGAAAAGATACATGTAAGTCGTCCTATATTTGGGCGGTATTTCAGGGATTATTTGAAGTTTTGACCTTTTCTGTGAAACGTCTGATGGTCCATTTGAGGTAGCGGTTTCTGCCTTAATTTCTCCCTTTCTGAAAGCTGTCAACAGCCTCTTCCCCTCACGTTTTAGAGCAATTGCCGTCAGAGGATAACCAAAAAAGCCCTGCGTAACATACATGACTATGGCTAACACCGAAAGTTCAACCAATCCCTTTTCCATGGCGGCATTTTGCATCATCAGGGCTGCTACGATTCCTCCCGTAAGTGGAGGTGTTGATATCACAACTGTTTCCCAACCAAATAGGTATTTGCCAATCGTTAAAGTTCCCAAAGATATTCCTATGATCCCCCCTAGAGAAATTACGACGGTTCTCCACTGTGCGGCCAATTCCTTTAGATTCAACATTGTTCCCATGTGGACCAATAATAAGTACATGGACAACGTAGCCAAAGGTTGTCCTAAACAGGCCAGATCGATCAGATTTTCTGG
>DGDP01000018.1 GCA_002385485.1 Acetomicrobium sp. UBA3949
CTTATATCCATCAATATCGCCTCCCGTCATCTCCGGTACATTGGTAAACCTATTCTACCATGCCTGAGTCTTTTCCTCGAGCTTTAAAAGGGATATTATCTTAATTATAATTTGATTTTTATTCCTTTTAATGCATTATAATATATCATAAAAGCACGCATTTTCAGGAGGGATGCTTCAATGAAGTTTTCTACACGGGCTAAGAACATGGAGGCTTCTGCCACACTGGCTATAAGCGGAAAGGCAAAGGCGATGAAGCGCGAGGGAAAACCTGTCATATCATTCGGTGCCGGTGAACCGGACTTCACTTCACCAAAAGCAGCCTTAGACGCAGCCAAGGATGCTATAGACAGAGGAGAAACTCACTACACTCCGGCTACGGGAATACCCGAACTGAAAGAAGAAGTCGCCAAATATTACGAAAGGCGTTTCGGGCTCAAGTATAAATTCAACAAAGAAGTGATCATTGGCTCAGGGGCAAAACCGCTCATTTACGAGACTTTGGGGTGCCTTGTCGATCCGGGAGACGAGGTTTTGGTCTTTGCTCCTGCTTGGGTAAGTTATGTGGAACAAATAAAGTTATGCGACGGCAAACCTGTGATCATAGACACAACAAAGTCAGGCTTCCTGCCAGATCCGTCGGCCATAGAGGCGAGCATAACGCCAAATACGAAGGGCATGTTGATCAATACTCCCTCCAATCCGGTGGGCGTCGTCTATCCCGAGGATGAGCTTTCGAAAATCGCCGATATCGCCATAAAACATGATCTATGGATAATTTACGACGAAATTTACGAGAGGTTGGTATACGACGGTCAGAAACACATAAACATCGTTTCCCTAAGACCTGAACTGCGCGATCGTACAATTTTAATAAACGGAGCAAGCAAAGCCTTCGCCATGACGGGCTGGAGGATCGGCTATGCCCTGGGTCCGGAGGAGGCGATGGGAAAAATAGGAGATTTTCAGGGACATCTCACCTCAAATCCATCATCTATTGCCCAATGGGCTGCAGTTGGAGCGTTGAGGGGAGCAGACGAAGACGTCAAGAGGATGCACGACGCCTTCGACGAAAGAAGAAGAAAAATGATTTCACTACTGAAGGAAATACCCGACATATCCTTTGTAGAGCCAAAAGGGGCCTTCTATGTTTTTGTAGATATAAGGAATTGCCTGGGCAAGACTTACGAGGGCAAGATGATTGACAGTGATATAAAGTTTTGCGAGCTGGCTCTGGAAAACAAATACATAGCTATAGTCCCAGGAAGCGCCTTTTTAACTTCCGGTTTCGTCAGGTTTTCCTACGCTAACTCCATGGAGGAAATAGAGGAAGGCATCAAGCGCTTCAAGGAAATGGTTGAGGCCGTAAAATAGGCGGGATAGTCCCTATCGATACGATATATATAAACAAAGGCAGGGCTAAAAAGCCCTGCCTTTGTTTATATATATTAAAGTTATTTATTTTACCGGCAGCATATTTTTTCCTTGACGGGAACCACCTGCGTACCCGTCTTGCCCTCAAGGGCTTCCAGGGCAGAATCGAGCTTGGCGATGATCGCTCTCTTGCCGCCGTTTTCTACGAATCGGAGGGCAGCCTTAACCTTCGGCCCCATACTTCCCGCCTTAAAGTGCCCCTCTGCCTCGTATGCCCTAAGCTCCTCGGGAGTTACAACATCAAGCCACTTCTCATCGGGCTTCTTGTAATTTATGGCAACTTTGGGAACATCGGTGAGTATCATGAATATGTCAGCGCCGACTTCCTGGGCAAGCCTTTCTCCGGCAAGGTCCTTGTCGATGACTGCCTCTACGCCGCGGTAAGTGCCGTCTTCGTCTTTAATTACGGGAATGCCGCCGCCACCGCATGCTATCACCAGATATCTCTCATCGGAGAGATGCTTAATGACCGCTCCTTCGACAATTTTCTTAGGATCCGGGGAAGGGACTACGCGCCTCCATCCTCTTCCGGAATCTTCTATCCATATTTCGTTTTTTCCGCTCATTCTCTTTTTGGCCTCTTCGGCTGTGTAGAAGGGTCCTACCGGCTTCGTGGGTTTAGCAAAGGCAGGATCGTTGGGATCAACTTCCACCTGCGTCACCATACAACATGGTTGCCAATCATTCAGGCTCTTCCCGAGCATGCAATTCCTTAGGGCCTGGCACAACATATAGCCAATCATGCCTTGGCTTTCTGCTCCGCAGACATCCATTGGCATTGACGGTACCAAACTGCTTCCTAATTCATTCTGTATCAGGATCGCCCCCACTTGTGGCCCGTTCCCGTGGGTGACAACGACTTCATATCCAGCTTCCAGCATCCTCACTATCTGCCTTGCCGTTGCCATGACGTTTTCCATCTGTTCTTCAAAGGTGCCTTTTTGCCCGCTCTGGAGAATTGCGTTTCCCCCTAAAGCGACTACCACTTTTCCTGCCATCATGAACCCTCCATTGCCCAATGGTTTTAAATGCTGTCAAGATAAGACGCAAACATTATACTCCCTCTGGGGTTTTTGTCCATCGGCCATTTAAAAAAAATAAACTAATATGAGCGATAGGGTTATATCTGCTCATATTAGTTTTTAGCTCCCTGCGTTTGGAATGACAAATAAATGTGATTAGCCCTCTAAAATTTCCTTTTCTTTCTCTTCCAATACCTTATTTACCATTTCGATGTACTCATTGGTGATTTCCTGTATCTCATCCTGCAATCGCCTTAATTCGTCTTCGCTGATTTCGCTGTCCTTTTCCTGCTTTTTTAATTCATCCAGCACGTCGCGCCTTATGTTTCTTATGGCTACCCTGGCATCTTCTGCATATTTTTTGACCAATCGCGACAGTTCGACTCTTCTTTCTTTAGTCAGTTCCGGCAGGGTGATTCGTATATTTTCGCCGTCGACCTGGGGCATGACGCCCAATTGCGAAGCCTGAATAGCCTTTTCGACGGCTTTGATGGCAGTTTTATCCCAAAGGGAAATTAAAATCTGGCGCGGTTCAGGGATAGAGATCGTTCCCATCTGTTTTATCGGCGTTTGAGCTCCGTAGTAATCGACTTTGATGTTTTCTACCAGCGCCGGATGGGCTCTCCCCGCCCTGATGCCCGTCATCTCTGCCTTAAAATGCTCTACGGCTTTTTTCATAGATTCCCTCATATCTTTTAAAATTGCCTTTTTATCCACAACCATAGCCGCTACTCCCCCTTTTTGTCGATACTAAAGTCCCTATTGGCTCTCCGTCTATCAATAGCCTTTTTAGGTTTCCCTCTTGAAGTATATCAAAAACTATTATGGGGATTGAATTTTCCATGCAAAGCGAAAAGGCCGTAGCGTCCATAACCTTCAGCTGTTTGCTCAATGCCTCAAGGTATGTGACAAAGTTGAGTTTTTTCGCATCTTCGAATTTCATAGGATCTTTATCGTATATTCCGTCGACCTTTGTAGCTTTTAGCAAACAATCTGCTCCTATCTCCGCCGCTCGAAGGGAGGCGGCTGTGTCGGTGGAAAAATAGGGGGATCCCGTCCCGGCAGCGAAAATCACGACTCGCCCCTTCTCCAGGTGTCTTAATGCCCGTCTTCGAATGAAAGGCTCTGCAATCTCCTGCATTACAACAGCAGTTTGAACTCTCGTGGGCAAGCCCAGACGCTCCAAATTATCCTGAAGTGCAAGGGCATTTATAACTGTAGCTAACATGCCCATATAGTCGGCCTGCGGCCTGTCCATCCCCATTGCGACAGCCTGAGTGCCGCGGAGTATGTTTCCGCCGCCCACCACCATCGCAATTTGAACCCCCTGTTGAGCAACTTCCAGTATTTCTTTGCAAATTTTAGAGACGGCATCAAAATCGATACCAAAGGGCTTATCCCCGGCCAACACCTCGCCGGATAACTTTAGCAATACGCGCTTGTATCTAAAATTACCGTCTTCCAAGCTAATCAATCCTCCAGCGTTCGAACTTCATTTTTTAAATTAAAGAGGGGTCAGGAAATCCCAACCCCTCACTATACTCACCTAACTATTCTTTTATCGCGAATCGGGCGAACCTTCTTACAACGATATTTTCACCCAACTTCGCTATTGCTTCCGTAATGATATCCTTTATCTTTTTATCGGGATCCCTGATCCAAGCCTGTTCGAGCAGACAGGCAGTCTCGTAAAATTTCTGAACGCGCCCCTCGGCTATCTTTTCTACTATGTGCTGAGGCTTGCCCTCTTCCAGGGCCTGTTTGCGGTAGATCTCCTTTTCTCGCTCCAAATCCTCGGCAGGGACATCCTCGGGCGAGATATATGAAGGCGCTGCAGCAGCTATATGCATCGCTATCTCTTTGCCCAAGGTCTGAAATTCATCGGTCCTAGCGACGAAGTCGGTCTCGCAATTCAGCTCAAGCAAGGTACCAATTTTACCGGTCATGTGTATGTAGCTGAATATAAGCCCCTCGGTGGCAGCCCTTCCCGCTTTTTTCGCTGCCTTGGCAATTCCCTTCTCGCGCAAATAATCTATAGCCTTCTCTACATCTCCATTGCATTCTTCCAGGGCTTTTTTACAATCAAGGACGCCGGCACCCGTGCGCTCCCTTAGCTCTTTGACAAGTGTTGTATCAACAGCCATTTCTTATTCCTCCTTCCAACCTTTTCGCTCTTCGAGCTCCTCTTCGACCAATTCTTCTTCAACTTCTCCGTATACTTCGTGCAGCTTTTCCCTGAACTCGATATCATCTGACGACTCGCCCTCTTCGGAGCCCTCCAGTTCCGCTTCCTTTTGTCCGCCCATGCTGTCTACGCCCTGACGTCCCTCTATCACAGCATCGGCCATCAATGAAGTAATCAATCTGATAGCACGGATGGCATCGTCATTTCCCGGTATGGGAAAATCGATCAGGGTAGGATCGCAGTTTGTGTCTACTACGGATATTATGGGAATGTAGAGTTTCCTCGCTTCGGCTACAGCAATATATTCCCTACGAGGGTCGATCACGAATAAAGCGTCCGGCAAATCCCTCATATTCCTAATTCCGCCCAGATATTTTTCAAGGCGCTCCTTTTCCTTGCGAAGCTTAATAACTTCTTTCTTGGGATATTTTTGGAATTCTCCCTTTTCTTCCATCTCCTGAAGTTCGATCATGCGCCTTACTCGTTTGGACAGGGTCGAGAAATTGGTCAGAAGTCCGCCCAGCCATCTTTGATTGATGTAAAACTGGCCGCAACGTTCCGCTTCCTCTTTAATTGTCTCCTGTGCCTGACGTTTGGTGCCCACAAAAAGCACCGTGCCTCCGCCTTTGGAGACCTCTCTGAGAAAATCGTAGGCTCTTTCAATAGCCCTAACGGTCTTTTGCAGATCTATAATGTATATGCCGTTGCGCTCTGCAAAGATGTAGGGCTTCATCTTCGGATCCCATCTTCGAGTCTGATGCCCGAAGTGAACTCCGCATTCCAAAAGTTGCTTCATTGAAACTACTGACAAGCTAATCCCTCCCATGGTTTTGATCTTCCATAGCCTTCGACCGAGCCGGAACCAAAATGGCACCACCGACGTCGTCCAGCTATGTGCTTTATAAGCCACAGGCGAGTATAGCATATAAGGCATTTGGCCTTCAAGCGCCAGATATGTTAAAATACGTACAAGAGGGTATTTTTACGAATGTAGCACAGCAAAGGAGGATTTGTCATGGCAAAAAAGCTAACCGAACACATCGACGACCTTCCGGAGGAACGCAAGGCAATTATAAACAGGCTCCGGAGAATAGAAGGACAGTTACGGGGAATCCAGCGAATGATCATCGAAGAAAAACCGTGCGTGGAGGTATTGACACAATTATCTGCTGCGAGAAACGCTATGCAGCAGGCTTGCGTCGAGATTATAAAGAAGAATATGTACAAGTGCATTAGAGAAAACACGAACACAGATAAAAATATCGAGGAATTAGAAAAGCTTGTCAGCGCACTCATAAACTTGGCCCCGTCAACCAATTTGTAACCAGTCAAAGATAAGCGGCCCTCTGACAAAACCCAGCTTCTCCATGGCGCCCGATGTTCACTGCTTACCGTTGCTCCCTTCCGGGCCTGGCGGGGTTCGCAGGACACCGCCGCATGGAACTGAATTTTGCGGAGGACCGCAACCTTCCCTGACAAATTATGGCGGAGAGGGTGGGATTTGAACCCACGAAGCGGTTTTTTGCCGCTTACTCGCTCTCCAGGCGAGCGCCTTCGACCCCTCGGCCACCTCTCCACTCGATTCGGACATCGCGATTATATCACATATTCCGTGAACTGTTTATAAAATGGCGGAGAGAGTGGGATTTGAACCCACGAGACGGCTCATCACCGCCTAGTCGATTTCGAGTCGACCGCCTTCGACCGCTCGGCCATCTCTCCTCCTGTTTCGCAACATCAAGAAAAAATTATCTAATATTTTCTTGCAATCGGCTGCAAGTATGCCGCCTTCTATCTCGCACCGCCACGGGAGCCTTTTGTCTTCAAGTACTCTATAAAGCGATCTACAGGCTCCGGCTCTTGGATCTCTAGCGCCAAAGAAGACCTTCTTTATTCTGGCCTGTAAAGCTGCGCCTGCACACATCAAGCATGGCTCCAGGGTCACATATAAATTGCATTTGCTCAAATCTCCCTTGGACAAAATGCCGGCCGCTTCTTTAATAGCCACGATCTCCGCGTGCGCTGTAGGATCACCATCGCGTTCCCTGGTATTATGGCCCCTTGCAACTATTGCGCCATCCAGCTCTATCAAAGCCCCTACGGGAACCTCTCCCTCGTCGAAAGCTCTTTTGGCCTCCTGGAGGGCAATCCTCATAAACTTCTCTTGAATCGATCGATCCCGCATTTGTCAGCCACACTTCCTAACACGAGCATAGCGGCGACGCTATAGAAAGATACCACGACCTTTTTGAATCGTCAACTTCGACGAAAGCGGTCCGGCTGCATATTTGGATTTTAAGGCACGTTGAAAGGGACGGTTCTTTAATCGCAAAACCAATCTTTATATTGCGATGAAACTACGTCCCAGAGGTTCAGTTTTTCCAGGATCTGCCGGGGGACAAGCATAGATACCTGAACGACTCCCGGAAGCCGCCCGATCTCGACCTGACCTGTAATGGTACATCTGTTCTTGATCTCCGGTAAGGAAAGACCGGTTAAAGAGGACATTCTCTCAAGACCATTATCGCAAGCTTCGTTCAGGTTCTTACCGGTACCCACTATCATAATAGGCAACGCTTCGCTTTCCAGTTCAAAGCCATACAAGCTTGCGATCTGTTTTGCTTTGTATAAAACCCTCTCGCTTCGCTTCGAAACGATCGCCGGGAGATCGCATGCTCTAGGTAAAACAATAGGACCCTCCAAGGAAAGTCCCTTTATCACCTTGACTTCCAATACCACTTCAGCCGTTACATCAGTAGTATGGCCAGCAATCTCGCCATCCCCCATCATAGCATGAACATCCCCAACGTATACACCTCCTCCCTTCACCTTAACGGGAGTTATTACGACCGAACCTTCTACAACTTCGTTAATATCCATGTGCCCATCGGTGCGCATATTAAGCTGCTCCTCAGTAAGGGCGTACTCGTGTGGAGCACCGACAAGAAAGCTTCCAAAGTCGCCGGCGTTGTGAGATGAAGGCATTGCCACAGCAGGGCATGTGCCAAGATTTCCGACCATTGGACGGAGGGGTGCTATTAGCCCGGGCAGATCGCCCCTTGCCATAATATTTGCAGAATATTGCCTCGACTCGGGTGGCAGGGCGCTAAAATGAGCCGCATCGCAGGCAATTTCTTTTGCCACTTCAGGAGGAACGGTAACCGCAACCTCCCTTTCATCATCCATAAGTATGGTGTAAGTATTGCCATAAAGGAAAGGGTGAATAGGAGCTTTACACTTCTTACAGCGTATGGCATCCTCGCCAATTCCCTCTACGTATGTCTCAGGATTTACTGTACCACAGGAGGGACATTTCTTAGCCACAAAAGGATCGCCAACGTAGTGCCCTTCCTGCGGAACGTCAGTACCCGATGTTGTAGCCAGAGAAAGCACGTTGATCCTTCTCACTTTAATTATTATGGCATCACCGACCTCGGCTCCCTCAACTTCAATGGGACGCGTAACCTCGTGTCCGCTCGGATAATCCGGCGTTATCATAGCACCCCAACAACCAGGGCTAACCCTGGCCACAATTATGCCACCATCCTTAACAGGTCCTGCAAAGGGTTTGCTAGGATCTAACACCCAAACCATTTCTTTAGTATTAACAATAGCATTCGCCATTTGTCCCGACCTCCCCCTTATTTTTTAATTATTTTATCATCCAAACCTAGTTACGGACAAGCAATAATTTTAGGAATACCTAATCTTTATTCCTCCCTTAACCGCACTCTCGCAAACCTGACAGGCTTTATCGGCAAGAAGGGGGCGAGGACCCAAAGTACCGAGGATTTTCGTTGAGCAGCGACTTGACAGCCATTATCATTCCGGGAGTACAGAAACCACATTGAACTGCATCGTTTTCAATAAATGTCTGCTGGATGACATCTAACTCTCCGTTTGTCTGCAAACCCTCGACAGTCGTAACCTCGTGCCCGTCGGCTTGAAAGGCCAAAACGGTACAGGAAGTTACTGCCTTTCCGTCCAACAAAACCGTACAAGTGTCGCATTCTCCTTCGCTGCAACCTTCCTTTACGCTCGTCAGTCCTAAATTTCTCAAAAGGTCGATCAATCGCATCCTTGGGTTTACATCAATGCACTTAATCTTTCCGTTAATCTTGATTTCGATATTCACCATGTACTTCCCCCAAACTCATGCGCATTTTTATTAACCTAGCACGACAGCGTCAATAAAACGTCAAAACTCCTTCTTGGGTTTTCCTATTATCCATACGACTTTTCCGATCACTTTCACCAAACCTGAGATCAAGTCTTCTTTATCGAAGAATATGGGGCT
>DGDP01000047.1 GCA_002385485.1 Acetomicrobium sp. UBA3949
TCGGGATGTCAATGCGGCCATAAATATTCTCAGGGTTGGGGCATCAACCCTTGGGGGAGAAGGAGTAAAACCTGCTTCGGCGGGCATCCTTCGATGAACCAGAATCCCACAAATTTATTCGTGGGAGTATGTCAAGAACCATCGCCATATCTTTAGGCATGTTTCTTATGTTTTGTCACCACCCTTATTACGTGAGGCTTTAATGCGACAAGCATTAAAATAAACGAAAGGTGGCGAAGAGTTGTGAAGAGACGGTTGGTTTGGTTCGTTATGGTCGCGATCCTTCTTTCCCTAGTTTTTGTGGGGCAGAACGCGGCAGTTGCTCAGGAGCCGAAGTATGGTGGCATGTTGAGGTGGCGAGCGGTAAACGATCCTCCCAAGCTAGATCCGGCGATGGCAACTGACACCAGCTCCTCGAGAAACGTGTACCTCATGTTCGATATGCTGGTAGATAACGATCCCGACGGAAAGAGCATAGTTCCCAGGCTGGCCGAAAGCTGGGAGGCAAGTCCCGACGGAAAGACATGGACCTTTCACTTAAGGAAGGACGTCAAATTCCACAAAGAATCTCTCGGCCAACCCACCGAAAACGGCGGACGTGAGGTAACGGCTCACGACTGGAAATATTCCTTCGAGAGGCTGGTTAAGGTCAATTCCCCAAGAGCTTATTTCATCGATATGGTCAAGGGATATCAGGATTTCGTCGACGGCAAGGCCGATGAATGGGTTGGAATCAAAGTCCTTGACGACTACACCTTGCAATTCGAACTGGACTATCCCTTTTCTCCCTTCCTCAGTGTACTGGCCTACAACTCCTTTGTGGTGGTTCCCAAAGAGGACGCAGAGAAGTGGGGCAAGGAGTTCAACTTTCATCCTGTAGGCACGGGAGCGTTTATTCTGGAGCGCTGGGATCACGATCAACGGTTGGTTTACAGGAAAAACCCCGATTATTGGAAAAAGGACGAAGCTGGCAGACAGCTTCCTTACCTAGATGGTATCGAGATCGTCATAATACCCGATAACACGATTGCCTACGAGGAGTTTAAGAAGGGAAACATAGACGTCCTGCCTGCGCCTCCGGACGAATATTACGAAGAGATAAAGGCCCAGTACTCCCACCTGCTGCAAGAAAGGCCTGAACTTGGGACTTATTACTACGGATTTAACAACTCCAAACCTCCCTTTAAGGACAATTTGAAACTTAGGCAGGCATTTAATTACGCCGTAGACAGGGAAGCCATAAACGAACTCGTTATACACGGGCGCTATTACCCGGCTAAGGGAATCCTTCCTCCCGGCATGCCGGGGTACAATCCCAATTTGAGGGGATATGAGTACAATCCTGAAAAGGCAAAGCAGTTATTGGCTGAGGCAGGCTACCCCGACGGAATAACCGTCGACTTGAACGTCAACAACGACCCTCGCCACACCCTTATATCTGAAGCAATTCAGGCGCAACTCAAGAACCTTGGCATCAACATAAACATCAAGGTTCTCGACTGGGGAGTACATCTGGATCTCTGTGAACGGGGAGAGACTCAGATGTTCAGAATGGGTTGGGTAGCCGATTACGCCGATCCGGACAACTTCCTATACGTATTACTCCACTCCGCAAACCACGGTTCCAAGGGCAACTACTCCTTTTACAGCAATCCAAAGGTGGATGAATTGTTGGCTGCGGCGCGCGTGGAGACAGATTGGAATAAGCGAATGAAGCTTTATCAGGAGGCAGAGCAGATGATAGTTGACGATGCCCCTTGGTTGTTCCTGTTTCACTACACGACGAGCTTGCTGGCTCAAGATTGGCTGAAGAACATACATCTTCCCGCCTTTGGAGACTACGCTACTCCCCTTGAGGTCGTATGGATCGAAAAGTAAATTAATGACAAATGTGGGCTAGTCGCGGCTAGCCCACATTTGATCAAAGATGGGAGGCAAATGTATGTTTTCCTACATCGTGAGAAAAATGCTTTATGCAGTCCCCGTCATATGGGGAGTTGTGACCATAGTATTTATTCTGATGACGATAGTTCCCGGCGATCCTGCCAGGTTGATGATGGGCCAAAGGGGCGATCCCGAGACGCTGGCCCGCATCAGGGCCGACCTGGGGTTAGACCTTCCGATTCATAAGCAGTACACGAGGTTTTTGAAGGACCTGGTAAGGGGCGATTTGGGAGTATCCTACAGGAACAACGAAAAGGTCGTAGACGCCTTGATGACTCGCTTCGGAGCCACCCTGAAGCTCGCCTTTTGGGCCATGGTCTTGGCGGCCCTTTTGGGAATATTGGCAGGAGTGGTCTCTGCCGTGAAACAATATTCAATATTCGATTATTCGGCCATGTTCATAGCGATATCGGGTATCAGTGCCCCCGTCTTTTGGGTGGGGCTTTTGCTTTTGTTGATCTTTGCCTATACGCTTCATCTGGTACCGGGGGTTGGTTACGTTCCGGGGGATTGGCGTTACTTCATACTTCCCGTGATTACATTGGGAGTAAGGCCGGCTGCCCTCATAGCGAGGCTAACGCGATCCTGTATGCTGGAGGTTTTGACCCAGGACTACATCCGTACGGCCAGGGCAAAGGGATTGCGCGAAAGAATTGTAATAATGCGACATGCCTTGAAAAACGCGCTAATTCCAGTCGTTACCATCATTGGTACTCAGGTGGCCGAGCTGCTTTCAGGTGCAGTTTTGACCGAGACCATCTTTGCCTGGCCTGGAGTGGGAAGGCTGGCCGTTGAGGCCCTGATAGCCAGAGATTTTCCCATGATTCGAGGCACGGTCATATTTATGGCGGTGATATTTTTGGTAGCCAATTTAATAGTCGACATTTCCTACGGGTTCATAGACCCCAGAATCCGTTACGATTAAGGTGGTTCGAAGATGGCCAAAAAGAGTAGATCCAGCGGTCTTTGGTATGAGGCATGGCTCAGGTTTAAGCGGAACAAGCTGGCGTTGTTGGGGCTTTTTATGGCTGCCTCCGTTATTTTAATTGCCATATTCGCTCCGCTTATAGCTCCCTACGATCCTGTCGAACAGCTCATATGGACGGAGGGTAGACAGGTGCGGTTGGCTTCCCCCAGTGTGAAACATTGGATGGGGACCGACATATACGGTCGTGATATATTAAGCAGAATTATCTTCGGGGCCCGAATTTCGCTGCAGATAGGCATCTTTGCGACCATAGTATCTCTTCTCATCGGGGTGCCGCTTGGGGCCATAGCAGGGTATACGGGAGGATGGGTTGACGACCTCATATCTTGGTTGATTAACGTCGTCTTTGCCTTTCCTTTCCTGCTTTTCGTGCTGGCTGTAATAGCAGTATTTCAAAGTCCTAGCCTGCGGGTCGTTTACATTGCGATAGGTCTGGTCAACTGGGTTGGCATAGCCAGAGTGGTTAGGGCGCAATTCATTTCACTGCGCGACAGGGAGTTCGTCGAAGCGGCCAAGGCCTTGGGGTTACCCAGAGGGAAGATAATATTTAAACATATCCTTCCGAACGCCCTTGCCCCCGTAATCGTGCAGGCTACGCTTGGCATGGGCAGCATCATAATGACAGAAGCGGGATTGGCCTTTCTGGGCTTTGGCGCTCAGCCCCCGACTCCAAGTTGGGGATTGATGATCTCCGAGGGCCAGAAATATCTAAGCATGGGCAAATGGTGGTGGGCTATTTTCCCCGGTCTGGCGATCATGTACACCGTCCTTGCCTTCAACTTCCTCGGGGACGGCTTGCGAGATGCCCTCGACGTAAGGCTCAAAAGGTAGGTGGGGTTGTTGAGCTTATTGGAGATAAAAGATCTTAAGACCTATTTCGATACCGATAGAGGCCTGGTGAAGGCCGTAGAAGGGGTGACCTTCCGCATCAATCCGGGCGAGACCTTGGGCGTGGTAGGTGAGTCCGGCTGTGGCAAAAGCGTTACCGCGCTTTCCGTGATGAGGCTTCTTCCAAGGCCCATTGGAAGGATAGCGGGAGGGAGCATCTTTTTTAAAGGCGAAGACTTAACTAAAGCTTCTGAAGCGAGGATGCGCCAAATAAGGGGCAACAAGATCTCCATGATATTTCAAGAACCGATGACGAGCTTGAACCCCGTTTTGACTATAGGGTTTCAGATAATGGAGCCTTTGATGCTCCACCAGGGAATGGGCAGTAAGGAGGCCAAAGAGAGGGCCGTAGAGTTGCTTCAACTGGTCGGAATTCCCGACCCAAAACAAAGGGTTGACGAATATCCGCATCAGCTTTCGGGAGGACAGCGCCAAAGGGCCATGATAGCCATGGCCTTGGCCTGCAAGCCCGAATTGTTGATAGCGGACGAACCCACTACTGCTTTGGACGTTACGATTCAGGCTCAAATACTAGACCTCATGAACGATCTGCAAAGAGAATTCAATGCGGCCATCATGCTCATTACCCATGATTTGGGCGTCGTTGCCGAGATGGCCCAGCGAGTGGTGGTCATGTATGCCGGGCTTATAGTTGAAGAAGCGCCCGTGGCCTCTCTCTTTTACGAACCCTTGCATCCCTATACACGGGGGTTGCTTGCTTCAATTCCGAGAATTGATAAAGAACTCGATAAACTTCACGTAATCCCTGGGTTTGTGCCCAGCCCCTTTGAATTTCCCGATGGATGCCGTTTTCACAACCGTTGCGAAAGGGCCTTTTCGAGGTGCTCACGGGAAATACCTCCTCTCTACTCCCTTGGCGACGGGCGTATGGTCAGATGTTTCCTCTACGATTCCGACTCCGGGGGTGGGGACAGATGACGCAAGCCTCCCATTTCTTAGAGGTCAAAAACATGAAGCAGTATTTTCCCATTCGCAAGGGAGTATTCAAGAGAACGTTAGGTTATGTTCGAGCCGTCGATGACGTATCCTTCTTCATTGACGATCAGGAAACGTTGGGATTGGTCGGCGAATCGGGTTGCGGAAAGACTACATTGGGGAGGACCGTGCTCCATTTGCTGAAGCCTACCGAAGGAAAGGCCTTCTTTATGGGGCAAGACGTGGAAACAATGCTCAGCGATAACCCGCGTGGCATCAGGCAAAAGATGCAGATAATCTTTCAAGATCCCTACGGCAGCTTAAACCCTCGCATGACCGTCAACGAAATTGTGGGCGAGGCCGTGAGGTATTATGGCCTGTGCCCTAAAAGAGAGCTGGACGATTACATATCCGAGGTGTTGTCGAAATGCGGAATGCTCCCAGAGCATCGCTTCAGGTATCCTCATGAGTTTTCCGGCGGGCAACGCCAGAGGATAAGCATTGCTCGAGCTTTAGCTTTGAAGCCAAAGTTCGTAGTCTGCGATGAGCCGGTGTCGGCTCTGGACGTCTCCATCAGGAGCCAAATATTAAATTTGTTGAACGAACTGAAGGAGCAGCTGAAGCTAACCTATCTGTTCATTTCCCACGACTTAGCCGTGGTGAGGCATATATCGGATAGAGTTGCCGTAATGTATTTGGGTAAAATAGTCGAGAAGGCGCCAAAGCTTGAGTTCTTTAGCAACCCCTTGCATCCCTATTCCCATGCCCTACTTTCTGCCATACCGGTTCCCGATCCGAAGCGCCAACGTCAGCGCATTATTTTGGAGGGCGATGTGCCTTCGCCTGCCAATCCACCTTCTGGTTGCCGGTTTAATCCTAGGTGTCGTTACGCTATGGAAAGGTGCAAGAAGGAGGAACCCCCGTTGGTGGATGTAGGTAACGGCCACTTTGTCGCCTGCTTCCTGCATTCTAAATAGAATACAACGTGCGCCCTTTAACCTGTCGTTTCAACAGGAGCCAGGAATTTTCGGCTCCTGTTTTTTAAAAAGACGCTGTATTCGATGTTATAATATACATACACGGGTAAAGGAGGTCAAGGATATGTCTGAGATATCGCTAACGATCGCTTTCACTGCAGGATTGCTTTCCTTCCTTTCTCCATGTCTTTTGCCGATGATTCCTATTTATATCGCCTATTTGGCCGGAGACGCTCTCCCGATATCGGGTAAAGCCGAGGCAAAGAAGAACTTTAGGGTCTTTCTTCACGCCCTG
>DGDP01000014.1:0-350 GCA_002385485.1 Acetomicrobium sp. UBA3949
AAACGCCCCTCTTCGGCCACTCGGACCAAAAGCATACGTACGGCATCGGAGACGGTAAGGCCCATCTTATCCAAGACATGCGCGGCCTTTTCCTTTGTCTTGCTGTCAATGCGCACCCTGACCATTGAATCGCACGTTCGTACCATTGTCTTCACCTACTTCGTAAACACATTGTAGCTACAAATAGATGTATTGTCAAGAGGAAAATTGGAGCCACATTTTTAAATTAAATTTTAAATTTTAGAGTACAGAGTCGATACTTTTGAAGCGTGCAACTAAAAATTCAAGATTAAAGATCTGACCCTCGGAATTATATTCAAGAACCTCTTTGTTGCTTTTCAAGGGATTCA
>DGDP01000014.1:566-3129 GCA_002385485.1 Acetomicrobium sp. UBA3949
GGATTCAACGAAAAATTCAAGATTCAAGATCCGACCCCAGGTAGTTTGATTTCCTTATCTTCATCTCTTACGCCAGCCGATTTATCCTTACAGAAAAGGATCTTTAGCGTGTTAATCATTATGCGGATATCTAAAAGCAAGGAGTAGTTTTTAATATAAAGCAGGTCATACTTTGCTTTATTCTCTGGTTTAGTTGTGTACCTGCCCAGGATCTGAGCAAGGCCGGTTATTCCTGCCTTCACGAAGACTCTGTACTTGAACTCCTCTATATCTTCATTGAACTGCTTGACGAAATGCGGCCTCTCGGGTCGTGGGCCTACTATGCTCATTTCTCCCTTCAATACGTTTATAAGCTGTGGAAGCTCGTCAAGCCTTGTGGCCCTTAAAAACCTGCCCACTTTTAATATCCTCGGATCGTTCTCCATGGCAAGCACGGGACCAGTGTATTTTTCCGCATCCACTACCATGGTCCTGAACTTGTAAATCTCGAATATCCTGTTGTTTTCGGTGACCCTTTTTTGTTTGTAAAATACGGGACCTCTGTCTTCAAGTTTTATCATCAAGGCGATTATTAAAAAAAGCGGAGAGGTCAAAACCAATCCTATGGCAGACAAAACCACGTCCATAGCCCTTTTCATCACTCTTTGCTCGAATGAAAGACCCAGCGGTTCTACTTTGAGAAGCAAAACGTCGCCCTGATTTTTTGTTTTCGAGTTCATCATTGCTATCTCTAAAAGTCCAGGCACTATATATATTACTTTATTCTTCACGGAACAATATTTAATTAAGTCGAGCTTGTCACTGTAGGGGATATTGGTATCTACATAAACTTTATCAACATAATCTATTAAATGGTATGTGTTCTTATCCACTGAGTCGAGTACATATTCTATGCGATCTTCTCCAGTATCTCTTGTGAAACCATCGGCAAGTAAGTTTGAGTTTTCACTGGGGGCAATAATCAATATTTTTTGCTGTTTTTTAGTGCGTTTTATAATGCTCAGAATTAAAATCTTTGTAATTAAAATGAACACACATTGTGTTATAAAACCGATTATGAAAATGCTTCTGGGAAAGCTGAAACCTCTGCTGAAAAACATTATGGCAAGGGTAAGGGCATCTATCAAAAATATCGACGACACGATTATGATTAGGTTCTCATACAAGGACTTTTTAGCAGTTGATGTAATGTTAAAAATGTAAAATATAACGGCCGATGTCAGCACTATGTAGGGAATGTTTTGGTAAAAGGGGATTAAGTTAATTAAAGGCGGATGGCTTCCGAACCTGATAAAATAAGATACATATAATCCTCCTACTACTATGACAACGTAGAGGATGAATTCAAATATCTTAAGAAAACTCCCATCCCTTTTTGGCCTCGAAATATGCATTTGACTTCCTCCCGCTTAAAAAGCGAAGGTACCATTCTTAACTCAACAGAATACACTAACAAGGAACATAATTCACAATTACAATTACAGTATTTACCTATGTAATTGAGATTATATATCACACAGAAAGTCTTGTTTCAACTTTTGCATGACTCATTTAACTTGTCTCTACAAACAATTGCCATAAATCTCGCAACAATTCTACCCACTGCCTTCAGTGATGCTGCCTTGCTTTTTAGTTGTCTTTTTGGCACAAGCCCTTTGCTTACATATTATCTGATGCTGCCATAGACCACCTCATCACACATCCTCTTGAACATTATTTTTACCCCTTTTTGGCAGTGCCGCAGCGATGCCACATAAAGCCCAGAAGAGAAAGCCGATCTTGTGTCTGGCGGCGAAAATACTCCCTGCCATGCTATAAACCATGATAGCAAAGATTGTGGCAAGGACTGCAGCGTAAAGATACTTATTCTCGTCGCTACAGCTTTTAAATTTCATCCAGGCAAGCCATGCACCGCGAAGCATCAAGCCTACGACGATGATAAGAAGCGGAAAGCCGCCGTAGGTCAGCAGCTGGAGGTACATGTTATGGGGTTCGACGGGAATGACCGATCCCGATATTGGTTTTAATTCATTCATCAAATATAACGTCTTGTATCTAATCCACCCCCACCCCGTGAGGGGTTTTTGAGAGATCAGGTGCGCAGTTTGCTCCCATATGTCCCAGCGTCTATTTGTAAATTCGGATAAATCCCCCGAAATAGAAATCAGTTGAGAAATCTCTCGTTTAAAGCGGCCAAAATAATCCGGCTGGTTGAAGGCAAAAAGCCCCGCAAGAAGGGCCGTTATTAAAAAAGGAATTAATAACCCCTTAAACAAACCGTATTTCCCGGGGCGGGCGACTATCAAGAAAAGCAAGATCTCTATCCCGCCCACCAACCAGGGACCGGAGCTGAAACTTAAGAAGAGAGCTATTAAATTAAGGACAACCGTCAAAGAAGAAAAGACGTTCAGCAGCCTGCCGTCGTATCTGCGAACCCCTATATTAAGGGACATGGGAAGAGCCACCACGGCGTACAAGCCAAGGGTATTTATATTTGAAAAGACGGTGATGTTAAACACCTTGCCAGCCTGCAAAATAGATGCTACGAATATCAGGACGCTGG
>DGDP01000123.1 GCA_002385485.1 Acetomicrobium sp. UBA3949
AGATGTGTATAAGACTATCGGATAACCACGATACATTGAGTCAAATAAGTCGCGTACTTTGCTGCTTGACCAAACAAATGGTCTTTGGATATCAGGTAGCCCAATCTCCCCTATATCGATATCCTCCACAAGCTTTTTGAGGGTATAATCGACCTTTTTAAAAACAACATCTGGCATAACAACACATCCTTTATTTATTAATTTTGCTCTTTTGTCCTATGTGTTATAGAAAAGTCTTGATCAACTCTTCTAGAATAAAAGACATTGTGGGCACGGAAAGACCAATCGGCTAAGAGATATTTTTTGGGGCTTCATTATTTGATATCGCTAATTTAAGCACCACCTAAGAATTTCAATGAACGAGAACCGTCTATTACAACTCCCCCTTGAAGGCTGAATCAAGGATCGATTGCTCTAGGCACTGGAGTTCTGCTCCAAATTGAGCTTGACTATTTTTTAAGGAGATGATTTTCTCATGCGTTGTCTCTAAATATGCAACAATGCGTCGCTGTTCCTCCCTTGGCGGTATTGGTATCGTTAAAGATCTTAAGCTTGCTTGATTAATATGTGTTGCTGTTGCTGTACCTCCCAACTGTTTTAGCCCTATCTCGCCTAAAAAAAGAAAGTAATAACCAACAATACATGGCTCTACATTGTTATTCGGTATAATACCAGTAATTTGCTGATTCGCAGATAATTGTATACGTGATATCCCGACCTTGCCAATAGTTGCTGTTGTCGATATCAATATTGTTTCTCTAGGGAATAGTTTAGCGCTACTTCTATTAAGCCCTAGTTGAGAGATATGTCTCTTGCTCGATAAGACTTTATTAAAAACTGATTTTTCTAAGTCTTCGGGTGTAACCCATACAATTTCTGGTGGATTCCAATACTCGGCATTTTTTGTACTTGGCGTACCACCCATTTTCGTTTCACATATGTCCCCCAACCTCATCCAACGCCAATTAGATGGAAGGTCTGCGCCAGGACGGGGAAAGGTATCGGCAAGTACGGACTGCCATAGACGATCAGCATCCTCGACAGCCTTTTGACGTAGGCGTCTTGCTTCACACACTTGTTCCATAAGCATTTCAACTTTTGCCACAATGAGCTGTTGCTCGTTCAGCGGTGGAAGGGGAATATAAACTTCTTGAAGAAACTCTCTCGGAACTCGTTGTTGTCCAACTCCGCCTCGAAAAGCTGCTTTCGCTAACTCGCGAAAGTCCTTTTTGCGAATATAAAGCCATATCCATTCTGAAAGAACTGAATCAATTGGACGCAAAACATGAAACTCTGTAGATCCAAAACCGATGTTATTTAATAATCCCCTTGCTACGGCAGATTTTCCATTCTCCATACAAGGAGTTATTTTGGCAAAAAGAACATCATTTTCTTCAAAGTAGGTGTACCCGGTTTTTACAGCGCTAAATGGCTTTATTTCTGGCGTATAAATAATGCCCAATTCTGCATCAACTGCTGACATTGGGACAAATGTTACTTCTGCGGTCGGATTCACATCAAGACGTGGTCGTCTGGGGTTAATTTGACATGCCTCACCCAACCTCACCCAACGCCAGCCCTCTGGAAGTTTGTATGGTCCATCTATCATAGTTGACTCCTGCCTTTACATATTCTGCAAATCTTGTACTTACCATTTATCGTTGTGCTAAGGTGTGGCAGATCTTGCACAAATGAAATAATAAGCTTTTTCGAAAGAAAGTGGCCTGAAGCGAATATCGCTCTCATATTTCTTCCTCTTTTTCGTTGTTATTATTCCCAAGCATTTCGTTTAACTCTTCGACAATGCTCAATATTTCCCGCTCTTTTTCCAAAAGACTGACTACAACTTCCGTCGGAGACGGAAGATCGTCTGCTTCCGGTTTATTTGGGTTGCGGGCAGTAAGGTCATAACCGCGTTTTTTGATTTCCTCAACAGAAACCACCCACGAATTATCTGAAAGTGCTGGCTGTAGCTCTCCTTTACCGTGGCGGTAATCATTCCATGCCTTCCAAAGCTCTCGAGCCTCGTCGAAATGCCCATCTTGAATTGGATTTCCCTTGCTGAATTTTTTGAGCCCTTCGGGCAAACGCAACTCGTAATACCAGATTTCCTCCGTCGGCCCTGGCCGTTCAAAGAAGATGAGCGCCGTCTTGACATCAGAATAGGGCGCAAACGTCCCTGGCGGAAGACTAACTACGGTATGAAGGTTAAATTGTTCAAGGAGGTCCTGTTTGACGGTGGCAAAAGCTCCACCTCGAAAGAGCGTCCCTTCCGGCACTACCATGCCGCAGCGAGCACCCTCCTGGAACTTAAGTTTTTTCATTATATGCTGTAAGAACAACAGTTCGGTGGCAGTGGTTTGAACGGGAAAGTTTGATTGGATATGTCGTCCTTCAGTGCCACCGAAAGGAGGGTTAGTAAGCACTACATCATAGCGTTCAGAAACAGCTCGGATGTTTTCTTCTAAAGTATTACGGCGAACGATGTGCGGGGCCGTGACGCCATGGAGTACCATATTCATCAGGCCCAAAAGAGCCGGCAATGGCTTTTTCTCCTGACCGAAGAACGTCTTTTCTTGAAGTATTTTATGATCTTCGATGGTTCGCTCGTTCTTCTTCATATGCAAGTAGGCTTGAGCTAAAAAGCCGCACGAACCACAGGCCGGATCATATACCGTTTCTCCAATCTTGGGGTCCACAATATCTACCATAAATCTAATAACAGGTCGTGGCGTGTAAAATTCCCCGGCAAGTCTGTTTTCGCTCCCCAAGCGTCGAAGCAGCTCTTCATAAACTTGAGAGACAGTAAAGATATCGTCCTGGCTGTGAAAATCAATCCCATTTATTATCTCTAGCACGTCTTTCAAGTTATAACCTGAGGCACACACAATTACATCTGTCTCTTATACACATCT
>DGDP01000037.1 GCA_002385485.1 Acetomicrobium sp. UBA3949
GGATCGTAAAACCTGGGTATCAGGTCGACCAGGGTGGACTTCCCGGCCCCCGTATGACCCACGATCGCCACTTTCTCCCCCGGACAGATGTGAAGATTTATGCCCCTTAAAATCCAATTTTCATCCTCGTAGGCAAAATAGATATCCTCAAAATCGATCATGCCCTTGACATCCTTTAACACGGCAGGCGACCTGGGGGGGCGTACCTCCGTCGAAACGTTCAGGACTTCAAATATCCTGTCGGCGGCCGCCAGACCCCTCTGCACTCCCGAGACCACTTTGCTCAACACTCTGACGGGCTGTACTAACAGGCCAAGATAACCGATGAAGGCAATCAGCTCACCCGGCGTGGCCCTTCCCGCCACTACGTCCCTTCCGCCGATCCATAAAATAAGAGCAAGGGCTCCTATCAATATGACCTCGACAGCTCCTTCCAAAAAAGCATGAATTTGCATGCCATGCATGAGCGCCCTGAAGTTCGATTTATTTTGCCCCTTAAACTTATCCAGCTCCTCGTCTTCTGTGGCGAAGGATCTGACTATCCTTATCGCAGAGAGCGCTTCCTGGGCTATGGCAACCACTCTCCCCAGCTCTTCCTGTATCTCGTAACCCACCACGCGCAACTTCTTCGAGGCCACGTTTAAAACATAGGCCGTGATGGGCAGGACTACAAAGGTAATCACTGCAAGTCGCCAGTTTAGAATGAGTAAAAATATTATCACGGCAACGAAGGTTATGCTCTGAACGACCAAATCGATAATAACGTTAGTTACCAAGTTTTGGAGTATCATAACGTCATTGGTGATTCGGGAAATCAAATCGCCGATCCGCGACTTGTAGAGATAGCGAAAGGACATCTTCTGCATGTGGTCGTAAAGTTGAACCCTAATATCCATTATCACCTTCTGCCCTACCCAGTTCATCAGATAGGTCTGCCCGTAAGAAAAGACTGCCTTGCAAAGGTAGATTAATACTATCCCCAAGGCAAGAAAGTTTAGCATAAAGAGGTCTTTTCGTATCAAGACGTCATCGACGATGTTCTTCAACAGCCAAGGAGGCAGCACAGCCATAATGGAAGATAAGGTCATGCACGCTATGGCAGCAAACAGCCTCCCAAGGTATGGCCTTAGGTATCGCACCAAGCGCATATAGGTATTTCCAGAAGCAACGTTCAAAAATTTATCCGTCAAACGAGACATTGTTTTATCTCCTCGACCAATTTTTTAGAAGCCCCCTTCGCGGGCGAAAATCTGTCCATAGATGCAGAAGTTTCTTTAAGCCAGGTGTCGTCCTTTAAAAAACGAGCCATGGCCTCTGCAATCTGCTTTGGCGTAAAATCTCCGACCAGCTCGGGCATTAATTCTCTTCCCAGTATCTTGTTGGGCCAGGAAAGCATGCCTCTTTTTCTCGATAAAAGATCGAAAACCTTGCCCTTGATCCAAGGCAAGCGAAGCAGCGCCCCCTTAAAACCGCTAAAGGGTATATCGCTCAAAAATGCGTACGGAACGGCCACCAATGTGGGGACTTTCAAATAAAGAAGCTCCAGAGTATTAGTGCCCGGTTGCGTCAATGCCAAATCTACGCCTTTCAATACTGTAGATGCGGGCTGTCTTCTTGGATTTAACCCCGCTTCCTCCCAAGCATACACCTCATCGTTCAATGAAAAGGGCGAAAGCAACGTCACTACTTCAACGTCCATGACGGACTTCAGGTACAAGCAAACCTCATGCAGGAAGGGCAACGCTTTCCTTCTTATGGAGAATCTGCTTCCCGGGAAAAAGACCACCCTTCTAGAGGATGACGATCCCTTGGGCGACAATTCATCTCCGCCAGACGGCACGGAATTTAACTTCAAAGAATCGGCGACCAGATCTCCGATGACATGGGGATATACTCCGTCGCCCTTGATGCTCCTTGCCATTACCTCGTAGGCGGTGAACACCTTAGAACATTTTGGCAAACCTCTTTTCTTGCCGTAGGTATAGCAAAAAAGCTTGGCCCCTGAGGTCTTAGATAAAAACATTCCAAACATTAGGTCACCGCCTAACTGCATTACCAGGCCCACGTCCTTCGCCTTCCTCATCTCAGCAAAGGTCTTCGCCCAATTGTAGGGACCTATAACGTCATGAAAGGGAATTAACTCGGCGCAAGCGCGCTCCATACCCGAAGCGTACTGACAGGGCAACAACCAAAGAAGGGGCTTAATTTCGTTTTTTACCAATTCATATGCCACAGGTCTGGCCCAATCCCACAGCTCTCCAGGTCCGTTGCTGAGTATATATACGTACTTCATCTTCCTATCCTTTCGAGAATGACATCGGCCCAGAGCCTATAAGCTCCCCTTCTTCCCATTTTATTTTTCGCTTCTAGCAAATCCTTATGTATTTTTGCGGAATTTTCCAGGTACATGCATATCGCCCTTTTTATCGCACCTACATTTGCCTTGCCCTGCAACAATTCTGGATATACCTCCCGCTGGAGCAAAACGTTTGGCATGGATACCCACTTTGTCTTAATCATGACCTTAAAAACTATATAACTCAAAAGTGACGCCTTATATAGGACCACCATGAACTTATCGAACATCATCGCTTCTACCGCAGCAGTGCCGCAAGCTCCGACAACAAATTGGGATTGGGAAATTAAATCCACCCCTTTGCCCTCAAAAAAAGTCAGGGGATGGCATATGCTTTTTATCATTTCCCTGTCTCGAGCGGATAGGTTTTTCGCTATGGAAATCACTGGATGATATCCCATCTCTTGAAGCATTAAACCGGCACCCTTTAAAACAGGAGCAAGACGCCTCGTTTCGCTTGGCCTGCTTCCCGGCAAAAGTGCCGCTATGGGCGAAGCGTCAGTATTTCTCAACACCCTTTCCTCTGGAACGTAGCCCGACAGGTCATCAAGGAGGGGATGGCCTGTCCAATGACTTTCCACGCCCCTTTGTTTATAAAAAAGGTGTTCCATCTCGAAGAGGGGAAGACAAATGACCTTTAAATCCCTCAACGCAGAGGCTCTGCCCCTTCGCCAGGCCCAGGCAGTGGGAGGCGAGACATAAAATACGGGCCTAACGTACCCCCTCTTCCTCAAGGCCTTAATCAGGGGGATATGATAATCGGGGCTATCTATAACTACCACGCAAGAAGGCATTTCACTCAAGACCCTATCGGCCATTGCGTTTTTTAAACGCATGAGCCTAGGAATCTCCTTAAAGGCTTCCGAGATGCCCATTACCTGGAGTTCCTCCAGACCCCACAGGGCATGGCCTCCAGCCATCGTTCCTTCGGGGCCGAACATACCCCAGACAGGGGCAACTTTGCTTTTAACGGCCTCTATAAGCCTCCCGGCATAATGGTCTCCAGAGGTTTCGCCGCAACTTAAAAAAAGACTCAATGCCTAACCCCCAAAACCGCGATATCGAAGCTTTCTGCATAACGTTTGAACTCATCGGGTTCGATAATAATCGTCCTGTCCGCTTCGATTGCCAAACATTTGAGCCCTGCATTCGACATGTTCTGCAAGGTTTTTATGCCCACGGTGGGCAAATCGTAACGTTCGTCCTGATCGGGACGCATCATTTTAAGAACGATTCCGCCCCTTGTCAAACTGCCGGCTCGAAGCAGCATGGCATCCGTTCCCTCCATAGCCTCTACGGCAACAACAGCTCTTTTATGGACCACCAGAGTTTGGCCGAACGACAGGGGAAGAAGCGCTTTTGCGACCTTTCTGCCGTAATCTACGTCATCCAACTCCTCCTCCGTAGCATATCTGCCTGCTATATGTCCTTCCGTCGCCAACCAGTCAGATATGAGATCCTTATACCCGACGACGAGAAAACCGCTGGCCTCGAAGGCGGAGACGATATTGGCCAAAAGATTGTGATCGTCCCTAGAATGCAATTTTTTAAGCAGCTGCCTTAGCTTCGAATCCTGTAGCCCCTGATGGTACATCAGCGTTTTGGGAACGACCCCGGCCATTATTATTTCTCTAATGCCCCTAGATCTCATATCGTCGAACAAAAAGCCGAGACTTAACCCCGATAACCTCACCAACTCCAGGGCATACTTGGAAAGACGCCCCGCATGTTCCCCAAAAGAATATACGACAGGGGGGCAGCCTTTGCAGGTAAGGCGGCGGGCAATTTCCAATGGCAGTTGTCCGTCTCCTGCTATAAGAGCTATAGTTTTACAGTCCATCGTCTTCACCTGTTAGCCCCTTTAACCATAAAAGCGCCACACGCAAGGAAAATCAAGTTGGGCATCCAGGCAGCCAACAAGGGAGAAATATAACTGCCCTGACCCAGAGAACGGCAGAAGGACATAAACACATAGTAGGAAAAAACCAATAAGATAGAAACCCCTATGCCCATTCCTGAGCCCGACCTCCTTGTTCCGGCTCCTACGGACGCTCCCACCAAAGCCAGCACCACGCTTGCCCAGGGCACGGCCAACCTCAGGTGTAACAGCACCCACAGCGAATTCACGTCAGAACCCTGGACATTCATGAGTTTTATATAGTTATACAGTTCAAAGGCGCTCATTTTTTTCGGATCCTGGGAACTCGCTACAACTTGAGAAGGTGACAGGGGAAGGGACAGCTGTTGCTTTTCAAAACTGAAGAGCGGCTCTACGAATCCTTCCTTGGTGACATTAAAAACCTGACCGTTGTAAAGCCACCATTGGCCCTCCCTCCAGTCTCCGTTCTTGGCCGTCATGATGCGGGTAATTTCTCCCGACTCAAACTCCTGAATGAGGACGTCATCCATGTTGCCCTCCTGGGGAAACAGCTTGCCTATATAGATCACTCTCGACAGAGCGCCATCCCTCTCCTCCTTTAAAAACATCTGCTCCTTGAGCAGGGATGGTTTCTGCCTGGCAACTTCGTATCGCATTATATTATCGGCAGCCCTATCGGCCAAAGGCACCAAGGTTTCGTTGAGAAGAAGGGCAAAGCCGCCAATTAAAATACTTGCAAGGAGTACAGGGCGCAGTATGCGATAAAAACTAATCCCCGAAGCCTTTAGGGCTGTCAGCTCCGATTGCGTTGCCAGCTTCCCAAAGCTCAGTATCGTGGCAAGCAGAGCCGCCATAGGTAAGGTGAGAACTATCACACCGGGCAGGCGGTATACGAAAAGCCTCATTACTATGCCGAAGGGAACCCTGCTTTGGATGAGCAAATCAGCGATATCAAAAAGCAAGTCGCCGGCAACCAAAAGCACGGTAAAGACCATTACTCCAAAAACGAAGGTAGGATAAAATTCGGTTATTATGAATTTATCCAATAATCTAAATTTCAGGCGAAATTCAGCCATAACCTCTAACTACACTCCTTCTTTCAGCAATAAATCGGCCACTTCCCTCACAGCTCCCATGCCGCCAGAAGACCTGGTAATATAGCCAGCCGCTTCCAGGACTTCAGGCCTCGCGTTAGCAACGGCAATGCCAAGGCCTGCCCACTTGATACAGTCTATGTCGTTTACGTCGTCACCTATATAGGCTACCTCCTCATCTCTCAAGCCCAATTTCTCGGTTAAAGACTTCAAGGTGCCTAATTTATCCCTTACGCCGTTAAAGACCAAAGAAATCCCCAGATCCTTGGCCCGCTGATCCGTCGACGCTGAAAAACGGCCGCTTATTAAAGCTATTTCTATGCCCTCGCGCCTTAAGAGAGCAATGCCCATCCCATCCTGTATATCGAAGCGCTTGAATTCGTGTCCCTCTCCGTCCATATATACCGATCCGTCGGTCAAGGTACCATCCACGTCCATGGCCAAAAGCTTAATCTTCATCATTCGACATCTCCCACGTAGTACGTACTCTCGGCCAGGGCGCCAATCCTCTGCGCGATTTCTCTAAGAAGCTCACGATTTCCCTCACTATCGGGTCTTCGACGTCTTCGTTGCGAATCAAATCCAGCGCCTGCCGTAAAGGAAGACCGTTATGGTAAAGCCTTTTATATATTTTCTTTACGTGATCCCTCTGGGTCGAATTGAAACCGGCCCTCTGCAAGCCGATCCTGTTTA
This sequence comes from Acetomicrobium sp. UBA3949, assembly GCA_002385485.1. Classification (GTDB taxonomy): domain Bacteria; phylum Synergistota; class Synergistia; order Synergistales; family Acetomicrobiaceae; genus Acetomicrobium. The sequence continues at coordinate 6,023 of DGDP01000037.1, forward strand.
TCCCATAAAGCCTTGCCGGGCGTCCGTCCGCCAGGGTAAAGGGAGGAATATCCTTCACGACCTTTGACAAGCCTCCAACCATGCACAACTTACCAATCTTTACGAACTGATGGACACCTACCATTCCGCCCAGATTGGCGTTATCTTCGACTTCGCAATGCCCTGCAAGTCCGCTTTTATTTGCCACCGTAACTTGGTTTCCTATTTTAACGTTATGCCCGACATGGACGCCTTCCATCAAAAATACGTCGTCACCTATTCGCGTCACATTATTCTTTCCCGTGGCACGATGCACGGTAACGTTTTCTCTTATAATCGTTCGATCGCCGATGATGACCTTAGTCATCTCGCCTTTGAAGGAGTGATCCTGAGGTTCGCCGCCAAGTATGGTGTTTTCGTATATCCTGCAGTCGCCACCTATTTCGACGTTGCTTAGAATCCTGACATAGGACCCAATGTATGTATTTCTCCCTATACGAACTTTGGGCTCTATTATGCTATAGGGCCCAATCACCACTCCTTCCCCCAATTCCGCTTCGGGAGAGACTATTGCCGTCGGATGTATTGTCACCGTCATAGTTACCCCTTCTGTAATAAATTCTTGGCCACCACGAAGCTAAACGTCGCCTCGGCTGCCATTTCGTCATTAACCCTGGCCGTGGCCTTAACCTGTCCAACGCGCCCTCTTAGCTTACACACCAGCGCTTCCGTGATCAACTGATCGCCAGGACATACGGGCCTGCGGAACCTGGCCTTATCCACTCCCGTCAAATAGGTGACCATCCCCTGCATGTCCGGACGGAGCACTATCATCATGGCAGCGACCTGACCCATGGCCTCCAAGACAAGCACGCCCGGCATGACAGGCTCATCGGGGAAATGTCCCTGAAAGAAGGGCTCGTTGATGGTGACATTTTTTAGCCCTACTATTTTCCCTTCGCCGAGCTCCAAAATCCTGTCTACAAGCAAAAAGGGATAGCGATGGGGAAGGCACTTCATTATTTTATGGATATCAATATCAACAATTTTATCCTCGTCAATCGTCAACTCATATCACCTCTGCACAACCGTTTTAAACGTTCCACCATCCGCAAATGCAGTCTGTGGCCGGCCTTAAACCCGACGACGTGAGCGCAAAGGAATTTACCCACCAAAGACAGATCTCCCAGCAGGTCCATCGCCTTGTGCCTGACGCATTCGTTTTCAAAGCGCAGGGAAGTATCGTTTACCAATCCCCTATCATCGAACACCAACGCATTGTCCAGGCTGCCGCCTAAGGCCAAACCCTGCTTTTTTAGCTCATCCACATCTTCAAGCCTGACGAAAGTCCTGGCAGGAGCAAAATCTTTAAGGAAAGTCTCCTCCGTTACGACCGAAGAAAAGACCTGCGTCCCTATAAAGTCGTTATCAAAGGATATTATATAGCTCACTTTTAGAACATCGGAGGGAAAGCAGGCAACCCACGCCCCAGCCTCGTCGTCTTCCACAAGGAGGGGAGATGACAAATTTATGGGCCCTTCTTCGCCATCATCCTTCTCCGCCAGACCGGCATCTTTTATGCGCTCCGCCCATGGCAAGGCGCTGCCGTCAAATATGGGGACTTCTCCTCCCTCTACAACTACAACTGCGTCATCTACGCCCATACCGTAAAGGGATGCCAGAAGATGTTCCACGGTATAAATTATCTCGCCATCGGGCAAAACCAGACAGGTGGACCTGCCGGGCGAGAAAAGCTCACAATCTCCGATGGGATAAGGATTTTTTTCCCTCGAAGCGCAGATCATTATACCACTTTCCCGGTAGGAGGGAACCAAGGTAATAGCGCTCTCCCTTCCGCCGTGAAGCCCCTTGCCCTTAACTTCTATTGTTCTTCGAAGAGTCGTTCTTTTTGCCATCGCAATCTTTCGCTCCATATTTTCGTTCCAGGTGCACGAGCCTTTCGTATATCTCAGGCAACTTCTGCATTAACGCTTGAATCTTTAATTCTTCCCTGTGGTCTCTCGCCGGAAAACCGGAGACCATCATTCCCGGAGGAATGTCCTTGGTCACCCCCGATTTGGCCGCCACTATCGTCCCTCTCCCTACCTTTACGTGATCCTTGACACCGCTTTGGGCGGCCATAATCACGTTATCTTCTATTACCGCGCTTCCGGCGATTCCAGTCATGGCTACTATTATGCAGTTTGAGCCTATTTTTGCGTTATGACCTATATGGACGCAGTCTCCTATCTTGGTGCCTGAACCTATATGGGTATCCCCGATTGTTCCCCTGTCTATGCTAGTCAGGGCACCGATCTCGACGTCGTCTTCCACAAACAAACCTCCAACTTGAGGGATCTTTATAAGGCCCTCTTTGTCGTTGTAAAATCCGAACCCTTCACAACCAAGGGAAGCGCCTGCATGGATGAGACACCTTTTTTTCAAGGTTACATTGTGGTATATGCTCGCATTTGGTTCAATTACAGTTCCTTCACCAATAAAGACGTTTTTTCCGACATAAACGTGTGCCTCAAGGATGGCGTTAGCAGATATCACGGCCCCCTCATCCACTACACACAAAGGACCGACATATGCCGAAGGATCCACTGAAGCTCTTTCGTGTACGACGGCTGAGGGGTGAACGCCTCTTTGAGAGGAACGCGGCCTTTCAAAAAGGGAAAGCAACTTAATCAAAGCCTTCTTCGGGTCTTCGATCTCAACTCCGCTTTGACCGGGACTCAGCCAATTTACGGGAGCTATCACAAAAACCTTCTCCCCCAGCTTCTGAAGCCACTTCTTCTCCCACACGACGCATAGATAATTTGGGGCGGCCTCCTCGGGGGAAGCAATCCCCAAAACGATCTCTTCCGGATCTCCCGCCAACCTGCCCTGCAAATAAGTCGCAACTTGGGAAAGACTCCAGGCCCTGTCGAAATTCTTCATAGCTCTCTTCCTTTCAAAAACCTCAAAAATTGCCTACCGCTCGCACGCTGACCTCGTCATCGTCTCGCTCGTCCAGGTAGATCTCTAAGGAAAGATGTTCCGTAAAGCGGTAGCCCAACGCAGCATTATTTTCGCTGTCCTCGGAATAGCGCCACCAAGCGTAAAAAGCCTTAATGCCGCCTTCTATCCAAAGTCTATACCAAGTCTTATCTTCCTCAAGCTCTCTCTCTGCACCCACCCAAATATCTCTGTAGGGAGACCACCTCAACCCCAACCTCTCTTCGCTGTCTCCGTCATCTAAAAAAAGGATGGCCTCTCCGTAAAGTTCCACATCCCAGGATGGAAAAGGTTGTGCTTTACGTCCGAAATGCAACCCCAGTTCAGTGGATTTATCCTCCGTTCCGCCGTAAGCTGCTCCCCAAACGTAGAATGAATATCTTTTGCTTTCTACATTTGTTTCGACCCTTGCAATCCTCGAGGGCATAAATTTGGTATCTACTTCTATCTTTGCTGTATCAGCAAATGGCATATCTTTCAATTTTTCCTCGACAATAAGCTCTATATCCCTCTCGTGCTTGGCAGCCCAGCTAACGGGAATCCCGACGAAGGGAGACAGGCCTTCAGCCATCTTCTCGCGCATGTCATACTGCCAAAAGGAGGGCAGGGACCTGGAAAAAATGTGGGCATCGAAGGTCAATATCAGGTCCTGTGTCGCCGTGAAGGATATGTTAACAACGTGAAAATCGCCCTCTCGGCTCACCAAAACGTGGGGCTCCCAACCGGGAAGGCGGGAGGAGACGATCCCTTTAACCTCCCTCAAAAACACCTCGTCAGCCCACTTTAAAGCCTCTACGGGAACGCCTTTCAGCATATTTAGAACTTCTTCATCAACCCCCGAAATATCCTTTAAAAACCAGCCGTCACAGGGTTGTCTCAGTCTGGGAACGGAGATGGCAACCTTCCATTCGGGCTTTGCCTTTGGCACAACGTCCATAAATACCTCTCTTTTTACCGTTATATTCAGTCGCTTTATCTCGTATCCCTCGAAAATCCTCTCCGATACCATGCGAAGAAGTCTTTCCTGTCGGCTCACTTCGTAGTCGGGCATCTCATTCATGACGGCAATGACGCTTTCTCTCATTGCCGCAGCAAGCCATTCGGGAGGACCCGTCAAAGAGACTTTCGCATCCCCATAAGCGGCCCCGCAGAGGAAACCAGCCCAAAGAAGGAGAAAAAAGATCCCTTTTGTAGCCCCCCTAAGCTGCCTCATGACCCATCTTTAGAAGAGCTCGCCGAACCCGAAGTGCGTATATGTTTCGTACTCTCCTTCGGCCAGATCTATGCGCAAGTTGCCGAGGGGAGTTCTCACGCGAACTCCTATGCCGTAAGAATCGTGCAGATCCGACAGGTCGAAGCTGGAAGATCGGCTTCCGCCACGACCTACAGTCCTATAAAGATAATCTATCAAGGGATCGCTATCCCCCCAGGCGTTTCCGGCGTCGTAGAAGAATACCAGCCCGAAGGCCTGCTCTATGGGTATCCTAATCTCAAAGTTGGCCAAAAACATCTCCGTACCGTAAAACTCGTCCTCTTCGTAACCGCGAAGGTCCTTGTCTCCGCCCAAAAAATACTGATCCATGAATGGGATTTCGCCGCTTGAAAAGCCGGCCCTCACGCGGGCAGCGAAAATCACGGGCGTGTCTTCCGTCCCAAGGTCGATATCGAAGATCTCCCCTATTCTGGTTACGGGCGTGTAATATCTGGCTTCGAGCCAGTATTTGGTGAAGTCCCAGTCGCTTCCCAGGAAATCCAGGGCCTGTTCAACGTTTAAGCTGACGACGTCTCCCTTTGGATAGCTTAAATACTCATCCAGCGTGGAACGCTGCAATCTGCCCGTGATGGAAAAGGTCTTCCCCGATTGCATGTGTTCGTCGAAGTATATCCTTTGAATTTCTTCTACTTCCTTGCCCCTATATTTCCCGGTGGTATCGTTATCACTAACCTCCTTTGCCGCACTCTTAAACTCATTCCGCCAAATTATATCCTCGTAGGGTATATCCGAATCATGCCAGTCCAGCGTTGCATACCAGCTAAGCCTGGGGTCGCGTTTGAACTTCTTTCCCGCTCCCACGGATATGCCGGTCCTGGTCTCCTCGTACTCGAAGACCGACTCCCCGCCAATGTAGTTTTCTATGTCGTCCCACTCCCACCTATAGAGGTTTACCCTCCAGGAGTAATAATCGACATCCATAAAGGGCTCTTCATAGGTGATCCAGTATTGGTCTCTCTTTCCCGTCTCAAATCCGACAGACGCGGTACGGCCCAACCCCTTCCAGTTGGTATCCTCGTAAGACAGGCCACCACTCCATCCGCTGCTTGAGCCGTGACCTATGGTAAGGCCAATCCTTCCGGTCCTCTGCTCCTCCACTGAGACTATGATGTTTACGAAGGCGGGGTCCTGAGTGGGCTCGAAACCGACGTTCACCGTCTCGAAGTACCCCAACCTCTGAAGCTTATTGAGGGAGTGTCTCAGCACCTTGGCGTTGAAATGATCTCCCGGTTTTAGCTTTATCTCCCGCTCTATAACGTAAGTCTTGGTTTTTTCGTTTCCCTGGACGGCAATTTCTCCGACCTTGGGTTCAAGTATCTTTACCGTAATGACGCCTTCTTCAATTTGCACATCCCGCACTCGCATCATTGCATAGCCGTCTTCCTGATATTTGTTTCTGATCCTCTCGAGGTCGTGCCTGAAAAAGACGGAGTTGAAGATATTGCCCGGCTTCGTAAAGACAAGCTCTTTAAGTTCATCCTCGCTATATACTTCGTTTCCTTCAAACCTTATTTCCTTTACGACAGGGTTTTCCTGCACCACGTAAACTACCTTGATGCCATCCGCTACAGGCTCGACTCTAACGTCGACATAGGAGAAAAAGCCCAAATTATATATGGCCTCTACATCCTTATCGATCTGTTCCCGCTCTGCCGGTTGGCCTGCTTTTGTGCCGACTATTGATAGTATGTAGTTGGTGTCCACCTGCCGATTGCCCTCTACCTCTACGGCCACGACGTTGGGCATCGTCTGGGCAAAAGCAAGGGGTGAATTTAAAAGCATGAAGACTAGGCTGAATATCACGATTCTAATGAAAAATTTCATCCCCGAGATCACTCCTTCAATTTGAAAACTCTACGGCAGCCTTCTCTTGACCCTTGAGGGCTTTCTCTCCTAGGCGAACCAACCTCAAGAAATCCTCCAACATGGCATCCTCAAATGATACACCACTCTTTTTCTCTTCGGGTAAGTCCTTTGACTCATTTTTTCCGTTTTTCGCAAAATCTTTTCTGCCAAGGTCGTCCTTTTTGCCCTTTAAGGTTTCCTTTTCCTCGGGCTTCGCCTCAGCCACGGAAGCTTCTCCCGGATCGTAGAGGCGCCCCAGGTTTGTGTCGCTTAAACTTTTTCGCAAGGCCATGATAAGCCTTTCCTCTTCATCCGTTATCAGACTCAAACGAAGGGATTCGACATCTCTCGACCTTGAAGCCTGTGCTCTTTCGCCGCTGCCTCCTGCCACCTCCATAGAGGTTGGCAAAGCCAGCGCCACTAAAAAGACAGCTGCCACAAGTATAGACACGAAAGCCTGCTTCAACGACAAAGAGATGCGATGGCTCCTTGAATCTGAGATGAGGGTCAGAATTTCTTCCCTGGCGATTCGCATCTCCGCCTCGGCACATTCAAGTTCGACGACTACATCCCTTGGCCTGCCTCGCCTGCAGGCTTCTATGCTTCTGTCGATCCAACGTCTTATCCTCAAAAGACGTCTCTCCACGATAAGTCCCCCCAAATAAAAAAACGCTTAAGTTGCTCCCAAAACCTTTTTTAGCTTCGCGATGGCCCTTCTCCTCAACCTGTAGATATAACTTATGTCGACACCCTTTTTCCGGGCAACTTCCTTTACGGATAAGCCGTTTATGTCGATGGCTCTTACTATCTCAGCCTCCCTCTC
>DGDP01000036.1:0-1418 GCA_002385485.1 Acetomicrobium sp. UBA3949
GTCGAAAAAAGAAAATAACCCATAGCAAAAAGCAGAAGGACACCTGTTAATATCGCTATCGACGACACTAAATCCATACTCTTGGCAACTTGGCCTTCTTCTCGGGCCTTCCTTCTCCTCCTGGGAGTCGCCGGTTCCGTCTTTTCTTCAGCAAACAGCTGAATATCAAACTTGAGGTATCCCGTCATCGCCATAGGTACACGCCTTTCAAGGCCAACGCTATTGCTTTTTCGATCTCAACTTTTAAAATATCCACCAACAATGGTACCATGAACATCAAAACCAACATTCCAAGGAGTATTTTTATCGAAAAGCCCAAAACAAATACGTTCATCTGAGGCACCGTCCTTGCAACAAAACCAAGCCCGATATCGGCAAGCAACATAGCTCCTAAAAAGGGCAGAGAAATTTTTATTGCAAGATAAAAAAGCTCAACCAGCCATTCCCCTGTTATTGAACCGTTGCTCCATGACCAACCCCATATGCCAAAGGGAAGCAACTTAAAACTATGAACAAGACACCTAAAAAGCAAAATATGACCGTCCCATTTAAAGTAAAACCATAGTGCCAACATGAACTTAAGTTGACCAAGCAGGGAAACCTGGGTTTCGGAAAAGGGATCCAATATATTGACCATTCCAAAACCCATATTGATGCCCGAAAATCCTCCTGCCAGTTGAAAGGCATACAAGGGCAGAGAGGCAAAAAAACCTATACCTAACCCTATACAAAACTCCCTAAGTCCTACAAGTATCAAAGCAATAAAGCTTCCCTGAAACAACCCCTGAGGATATTCCAAAAGGGGAGAAAGGGCCAAGGCAAGCACAAGAGCGAACATAAACTTGACCGGGACCGGATAAGATGGCGGTGCAAAGGAAGGTGCAGCAACAGTCATGCCCAGAAACCTCAGGGAAATAAGCAATATCAACGTAAAATATTGAACAAAGCTATGTTCAAATGTCATGGCACCAAACTAGCCAGATTGCCAAATAAATACTTGGCAAACTCCCCGACATGTCCAAACATCCAGGGTCCCAATAAAAATAACAACAAAAACACCGCTAATATTTTAGGTATAAATACTAAGGTCTGCTCCTGAATAGATGTGGCGGTCTGTAAAATTCCTATGACCAACCCAACAATCATCGCTACCAATAAAACAGGCATGCTGGATATCAAGATAATCCAGATTGCTTGTTGAAAAATATCGCTTACGGACAATTTAGCTCACCCTTCACTTGAAACTGCTGACAACGCTGTATATCACAAGGTCCCAACCGTCGGCAACTACGAAAAGCAGGACTTTAAATGGGAGAGATATCAACATGGGCGGAAGCATGATCATGCCCATGCTTAGCAAAACGCTTGCTACAATCATATCGACAACTATAAAAGGTATAAAGATAATGATTCCCATC
>DGDP01000036.1:1545-40036 GCA_002385485.1 Acetomicrobium sp. UBA3949
ATTCCCATCTGAAATGCTTTTTTAAGCTCTCCGATCATAAAAGCCGGTATCAATACCCTGGTAGGAACGTCGTCGTGATTTTGCGGCTGAGGCAGATCAGAAAGAGAGACCATCAGGGAAAGCTCCTCATCCTTTACCTGGGAGAACATGAAATCTCTTATGGGACCTATGGCTTTTGCATATGCTTCTTGTGTTGCTATTTCGCCGGCCATATATGGATTTATTGATTCGGAATATATTTTTTGCCATACAGGCGACATGGTAAAAAATGTCAAAAACAAAGCCAGGGTAACCAGCACCTGGTTTGGAGGCAACTGCTGAAGGCCTATGGATTGGCGAACGAAACCCAATACCACTATAATTCTAGTGAAACTGGTGACCATTAAAACAATAGCCGGAGCCAAGCTTAGTATGGTTATCAGGGCAATGATTTGTAGCGTAAGAGCAACATCGGAAGGCGAGTCCCCCGGTCTCACGTTAATGTCCAGCGCCGGGAACGGTATATCGGCAGGTTGAGCCAAAGCTCCCTTTGCCAAAAGTAAAATAAAAAAAGTACAAAAAACAAAGCAATCCTCGATCTCACGGCGGTTCACCTGGGTTCTGATTTATGTCGGTTCCACTCTTCGATACTCCATTTTCCCAGAAGAGCTGTTCCGGACTTGCCAACAAAAAGTCCCACTACGTGATCCTTGCAACGAATTAGATATACCTTATCGTTTCCCAAGGGCAAAAACGCTACCAGCTGCAGATCATCGGACCTTTTCAACAATCCTCTCCTGGAAGCATAACGGTAAAACAACAGCGCTGCTACAGCGAGTAACGCTAAAGCCAAGACTATTTTAACTGAATAAGCAATAAATAAAAATTGGCTGTCGTTCTGGAAGGCGAATGCTATTTCGCAAGATGTCCATAACAACAAAGCGAGGTATATGACAACACCTCGCTTATTCAAAAAAGTCAAAGTCAACCATACCCTCTCCTCAAAGGATTTTATTATTGTGACAAGGCTTTGTTCAATGCCTCAAGCACTCTGTCCGGTTGAAAGGGTTTCACGATGAAATCCAAAGCCCCTGCCTTTATGGCCTCTATCACCAACGCCTGTTGACCCATGGCGCTAACCATCACGATCTTTGCCTTTGGATCTATCTTCTTTATCTCCTTCACCGCAGTTATTCCATCCATCTCGGGCATGGTTATGTCCATAGTAACAATATCGGGTTTCATTTCCTTATAAGCAGCTATCGCCTCAACGCCATTTGAAACTTCTCCAGCAATTTCATACCCGTTTTTAATTAAAATGTCTTTGAGCATCATGCGCATGAAAGCAGCATCATCAACTATAAGTACCTTTGGCACGAAAAATCCCCCTTTATCCTCACCGTAATGACTTAATCCTGTCGCTGCGGTTAACTATCTCAGTAATACGAACTCCGAAATTTTCGTCGATAACTACAACTTCGCCTCGAGCTATCAGTTTACCGTTGACCAAAATGTCTACGGGGTCGCCTGCCATTTTATCCAATTCTATCACAGAACCGGGCGTTAAATTCAATATTTCGCCGATGGTTTTTACGGCTTGACCCAACCTCACGGTTACCCTAACGGGAACATCAACTATTAGATCAAAATTATGACCGTCTATATCCTGATCGGCAATTTGCTTGTCCAAGGGAACAAATTCAGCAGGCCGCACCTCGACAGCTCCGGACACTTCTTCGCCAACGACACGCCCAGGTGCTTCTCTTTCCGCTTGAGAAACTCTTGCAGACACAGGCGATTTCGTTTCTTTTGGGCCCTGTTCCGATCTTTTTTGTGGCTGCTCTCGAGGCTCCACTCTTTTTTTAATTTCATCCGCCAAAGCCTGGGCAATTTTTTGAGGCATCAAGCTCCACAGTTTCAAATTGCCGACGTCTTTAATTTCCGCATTCAAGCTAAAAACCCATACATTTTCGCTCGAGGGAAGCAGTTCGAAGGGTAGCCATCCTTCGACTTTTAAAGAACAGGAGGTATTTTTAATCCCAATCCTCCTACCGCCCAACAAATTGACCATCTCAGATATGGCAGCGCCAGTAATCTGGCTCAACCCCTCCTGGGCTGCGCTCAGATACAGATCGTTCATCGAGTCGGGCAATTCGACTCCGTCGCCACCCATCATAATGTCGGCTAAAAGCAGGGCTGTTCTTTCGTCCATCACAAAGGCGTGAGACCAACCTTCAAAGGCGTCATAGTCCACTACGTAAAGCAGATAGCTTGATTTTTCAAGTTCTTCTACAAAAGCCCCTTGTCCGCAAACTCGGCTTTCCTTTAGATCTATCTTTACCTCTCCGCCGGAAAGCAGTTGTAATACATTTGAAAAGGCCTGAGCATATAAAGAGGCAATTTCCTTAAGCTCTTCATCCTCGTCCTGCTTCGAGGCTCCTCCTATTCCTTTGAGAAGAGCTTCAATTTCATCCTGACTCAATAACTCATCAGCCATAAATCAATTCCTCCTCGGGCTGGAGCCCGACATCACCCTTCTCCGAAATGAAGGTTTTGATTATCTTAACCGAGTATTTTTTATTATAAATTCCGGCTTGGCCCAAAAATTTGACCCTTTCCCCAACTCTGACTTTTGCCGGTTCCGAATAAGTTTCTTCAAGCTTAATAACATCACCAACACGAAGTTTCAAAATATCTTTTAGCATTACATCAGCATGTCCTATTTCTACAGTTACTGACACTTTTACTTCGGACAATCTCTCTATGATTCGCTCTTGAGAAGCACCATCTTCTCGACTGCCCGTAGAAACAAACCATCGTTGAGAGCTAAGCTGATCTATAACTGGTTCTATAGCAAAATAGGGTATACAGATGTTTATGAAGCCGTCAACATCACCAATTTTCACTTGAAGCGTAATGACCACAACAACGTCTGACGCAGGACAAATTTGGGCGAAATAGGGGTTGCTTTCCATATTCTGTATCCTAAACCTGAGATCGATGATCGTAGCCCAGCTTTCCTCGAGAAGTTCCAACATTCTCATTACGACCCGCTCCGTAACGGTCCTTTCTATATCCGTAAGTTCCCTTGCCTTATAGGTAGTTTTGCCAACTCCTCCCAACATTCTGTCTATAATGGCAAAGACAAGTCGGGGGTTTATTTCCAACAGTGCATTGCTGCTTAAGGGATACATTTCCATGACGACTATTACAGTAGGTTGAACTAGCGATTTTATAAATTCGTCGTACGAAAGCTGTTCTACTGAGGCAACCTCCACGGAAACCATGGTTCTCACAAAAGAGGAAAATGCCGTTGTCAATTGGCGAGAAAAAAACTCATGTATCATCTGAATAGCCCGCAACTGATCTTTATTGAACTTATCGGGGCGCTTGAAATCATAAACCTTTACAGCTCTCTCTTTCTCTTCTTTGGTTAACGCCGCAATATCTACGCTTCCGCTAGAAAGAGCCTTTAAGAGTGCATCAATCTCTCTCTGAGAGAGAACTTCTGGCACCAATACATTTCACCACCAATTATTGAAGTATAAACTCTTGAAAAAGTACATTCCTCACGGGCATTTTGTCTTTGAGAGCAGGCAAAACCGTATTCAGACGTTTTGCTATATCCTGAGCTAATGCCAAAATGCCGTCTGCGGTACGAAGGTCGTCGTAATACCTATTTTTACAGGTCAATATGATTTCGTTTTTTATCCTGCTTATCCAGCCCTGCTCCGAAATCGTAGTTACGAAAGTCGGATCTGATAATTCCAATACCAAATTAAAACGCACTATATGAGGATCTTTATCTGCTAAATTTACCGTAAAGTCACCGAGTGGCAACATGGCTCCCGGTTTCGCAATTTCCTTATAGCTCCCATCAAGGGGCTGCGGTTTCCCGAAAAATTTATTGCCCAAAATAATACCGCCGCCAACCCCAAGGACAAGACAAACTAATCCTATTATTATAATAATTAAAAACCGCTTCATCATAATTATATGATACCTCGCAATTGATTAAAAGATTCAGCCTCTGAAATCATTCAAAATCACTATATCTACTCGCCTGTTAATACGCCGATGCTCCTCCGTATCGTTTGGCACTAACGGCCTGGACTGACCATACCCCACTATCCTCAACCTTTTGGGATCAATGCCAGCTTCTACAAGATAGGATCCGACGACAGCCGCCCTCATGGACGATAAACCCCAATTATCCCTGTACGGACCTCTGTTGAGAGGAACATTATCCGTATGTCCTTCCACCGATATCTGGTTCGGAAGATCTTTAATGATTTGAGCGATCTTGTATATCAAACGCCTGGCAGGTGGTATAAGTTCTACGCTCCCGCTTTGAAACAAAAGTCCGTCTATTATCGAAATTACGATTCCCCTTTCTTCTACCCTTACTGTAACTTCATTCATTAGATTTTCTGACTCGAGCAATTGCACCATCATTTCGTGTACTTTCTTCACCTGTTCTGCGTTCAGGGTCATTTCCTGCCCCGGACCTGTAAGCTGTGCCCCCTGCATCGTCTCCTCGCCAGGTATCGTCGTAACACCCCCCGGAAGAACACCTATGGCATCCTGGAAAGAATATATCATCTTTTGAAACTTCTGGACATCTATAGTAGAAAACGAGTACAAAAAGACGAAGAAGGTCAGAAGTAAGGTCACCATATCCCCATAGGTCGTTAGCCAATTGCCCCTCAATTGTGGCAAATCCTTCCTTCTCTTGCGAGCCATTTAAAACAACACCTTGTCTTTATTATGATTCTTCCTTTTCCTCGAATGCGACTCTAAACTTGGGCGGCAAAAAGACCTTCAATCTCTCTTCGACCAGTCTCGGGTTCTCTCCGGCCTGTATTGCCAATATCCCCTCCACCACCATTTCCCTCGTCATGACCTCCTCTTGAGTTCTGACGGTCAGCTTTCGGGCGATGGGAATACCAAAAATATTGGCCATCATAGAACCATAAAAGGTGGTGATCAATGCCACGGCCATCCCCGGCCCCAGAGCGTCAGGGTCGTCGAGGTGCCCCAGCATTTGTATCAAACCTATCAAGGTTCCAAGCATTCCGAAGGCGGGAGCCAGCTCCGCAAAGGTGTCGAACATGAATTTGTTGCCCGCATGCCTTTCCTCGAGAAGCCCAATTTCGGTATCGAGTATGGATTTGACCAGCTCAGGATCGGTGCCATCTACGACCAGCTGTATAGATTTTCTCATAAATGGGTCGTCCAGCTGTTCTGCATCGTCTTCGAGCGATAGAAGCCCTTCGCGCCTTGCCTTTTCCGCAAAACTCACCATAGTTTGGACTATAGATATCAGCTCGGGGCTTTCGGAAAAAAAAGCCTTCTTCAGAATTTGACCCAAAGACAAGACGCGCTTCCAGGGGTTAGAAAGAATTGTCCCTCCCAAAGCACCTCCAACGACTATCAAAAGCGACGGCAGGTTGATAAAGGCTCCGGCATCACCGCCGGCAACTATTCCTCCTGCTACCATGATGCAGGCCAAGACGATCCCGATAAAACTAGCAAGATCCACTGCCAGACCCTCCGATTTCCTCCTTAAAAGTAAAGGTGCAGTCCTTCCCTATTCTCCGTTTATAGTTTAATACCGATTCAATTATCTTTTCGGCAGACTCCTCGACCACATATCTGTGTCCATTAACGAGAGTGATTACGGTATCGGGCGTGGTTTCGATAGTTTCTATCAAATCGGCATTTATGACAAATTTCGCACCCCTGAGACGAGTAACTTCAATCATATCTCATTACACCTTTCGGGTAAAGGTTAACGCTTTAGATTAATTAATTCGTCTAAAACTTGATCGCTTGTAGTAATTACCCTGGCATTGGCTTGAAATCCCCTTTGTGCAATGATCAATCTCGAAAACTCCTCTGCCAGATCTACGTTTGCCATCTCAAGGTTGCCTCCGGCCAAGGAGCCCGCTCCACCCTCTTTGGGCGTAACTACTTGAGGCAAGCCCGAATTGGCGGTAGGGATAAAAGCTGTCATACCTATTTTCTCAAGGCCGCTGGGATTTGAAAAAAGCGCCAAGGATAACGAGTAAAGAGCGCTGTTTCTGCCGTTGCTGTAAATGCCCATGACGGTCCCGTCCGAGGCTATCGAAAAGTCCTGCAATACGCCCATCTGATAGCCATCTTGATAGTATGCCTTCGTCGTAAAACTCGAACCGAATTGAGTCACGCCGTCTATAGGGCTCTTCCCAAAGGATTCGCCGGAGAAATCCAGCTTTATCGACGCATCTTCAGCCCCGAGGGAAGAAAATCCGATGTTCACGGTGGCCGTTCCTCCGCTTTTCAGCTTACCGTCGGAACCAAATTCGATAACGCCGGTATTGTTCGAAAGCGCTATCCCCGACTCGGTGGGAAGCCATGCCCTCCAGCGCCACTCATTGGCGCCTATCTTTTCAAAGGAGACTTCAACAGTATGGGGATTGCCCATAGAATCGTAAATGTCAATCTTGGTGGAGTGAACGGAAGAGGTGCGCTGATTTAAGGTAGCAGCGACTTCATATGTAGAGCCATCATTGCTCGCGGAAACGGAAAGGCCCTTCCCGTCTTCGGTGGAATTTAATCTAAGAACAACGTTTCCCGCAAGTCCTGATATATCTATGCCACCCGTAGGTACTGCAAAGGTGCCGTCGGCATTGATCGGCACAACTGCTTGAAAGGACGTCCAGGGTGGGGTACCGTCTTGTTGTCCCCACAGCCTCATGACCATATTGCCGTCTCCGCTGTCGGTGAACTCCACCAAATAGGGCCTTGTTTGATTGTCGTCGCCCTCAAAATTAACGATCTGATAATCCATAATGCCGGATATCTGCTGCTTCCAAACAATATTTCCCGAATCCTTCAACTGAAGCTCGCCGGTTTCGTCATCGAAGTGTAATGTATAACTATCGCTACCAATGGTAACTGATACATCGCTCAATTCTGGCAATCCGGTATTTTGATTTATTCCCGCCAAGCTCATGGAATAGGATGACCCGCCTATGGATACATTAAGGAGGTTGTTGGCGCTGCCTTCAGAAATGGCCAAAGTGTAGTTATTGCCCCCTATGGCGACAGTTGTCGAGAAGTTTGGATTTGTTATCCCCATGGGAAGATAGGTGTCAACCCTGCTGTCAAGATTACACTGCAAGCCCAAGACTTCCGTTCCCTTGGCACTCAACTTCTGTCCTACCGGAATGTTCAAAGTCACCAACTGGGTCCCACGAACATATTGAGTGGGATTTTGGGGATCGGCCGACATCTTATAACCCATCAGAGTATAACCCGTACCAGACTGGACTATATTGCCGTTTCCATCGAGCACGAAATTACCGGCTCTGGAGTATACGTTTTGAGCACCGTCGTTTAATACGTAATATCCGTCGCCCTGAATGGCAACATCTGTACGGTTACCTGTATATTGCAAGGGGCCTTGGGAGTGTATCGTCTCCACTGCAGCCACGGTCGTCCCCAACCCAATCTGCATAGGGTTTACGCCTCCAATGTTCTCTCGTGGCGCCGTAGCGCCCTTGCTCGTCTCGTATAACAAGTCCTGAAATGTAACAGTCGACTTTTTGAAACCCGTTGTATTGACGTTGGCTATATTGTTCCCCACCACGTCAAGCATCGTTTGATGACTTCTAATACCGCTTACGCCGGACGTTAAAGACCTAAGCATTGCAATCCCTCCGATTTAGAGTATGAAATTAATGGCAGACAATCCCTTGCCCTTTTTACCCGCCATCCGTGGAGGGCGTCGTAACCGCCTTTATTTCGTCTAAAAGTATGTATTTGCCGTTTTCTAACTCAAGATAAACCTCCCCGTCCTCGAATAGGGCGGAACGAACGGAGGATTGTTGATATAACCCCGTGTTATCGTCGTAATAGATCACTTCTTTACCAATATAACTTTGGGCGTTAAGCTTTGTTACGGAGAGCAAGCTTTCCACGCCCTTCGCTACATTCGTCATCTGCTCCAACGTGGAAAATTGTGCCATTTGAGCTATGAACTCCGTATCGCTAACGGGCTCCAAAGGATCCTGATGAGTCAGCTGCGTTATCAATAACTTCAAGAAGTCATCTTTGCCCAGCTCATTTTTGATCTCCCTTTTTCCTTCGCTATAGTAACTTTGGTTAACGGAGGAAACCTGATTTACGGCCATATTCTCACCCCTCCTTTAAGCTATCCACTGAAGCAATCCGGCATCCATATTCAGAAGGAAAGACATTTTCTCGCTCTCATCCACGGAACCCAAAATACCGTCATGGGAAACTTTTTGCCTTTTAAAATTCTTTTCCCATCCATGGCGAGCATCTCTGTCGCCGTCGTGGTTTAAAAATACATCAAGCCCCAAGACCTGAAATCCCGTTGCAGTCAAGGTTTGCCTCAGGGAATCAAGCTGTCCCGCGAGTAAGTTCGCCGTATCGTTGCCAGCTACGCGAAAGGCTGCCCTAAGCTCGCCGCTTTGTGCAATATCGACATTTATTTCGATATGGCCAAGCTCGGGAGGGTGCACCTCAACGACAGCTCTTTGGGCTCCCTCGTGACGCATCAAATTAATTGCAGCTCCCAAACTTTCTTTCAATATGGCGCCCCTGTCGTCATAAAAATTACTTCGATATATGACGCTTTGACTGTCATCTTCTGCCCCCGCAGTATTCGCAATTGAGGACGCTAAAGTCATAAACGAAGCTCGTGATCCCTCTTCATAAATCGGCTCATTACTTGAATTCCCAAAGACTTCGGAAAAATCTTTCAAGCCTACGGCATGTTCGCCATGGGAAGAAACTTTTCCATTTACCTGAAAACCTGATGCGTCGGCATTGTCCCTTTTAACGTCAAAACCCTTTGAAAAACCACCTTGATCGCCAGAGCTTTTCATATGTTTCAGATCTTGGCCCCGGCTTGCATCTTCAACAACGTTTTGGGATGACATTTCATCACTTCGGACTATTTTTTGACCGAAAAACGAATCTTTATCTTGGATATCGTCATGTGCAGGAAAGAGGACATATTCTTCCGGCTCAAATTGTGCGTAAGGCTCAGTTTTTTCGGCAATTTCCCCGAAATCGTCAGAAAGATCGACAAACTGTGGGGTTTTGGGCTCATGAATGTTCTTTGTGTTCTGAACCGCATTTGTGGGTGTCGTTAAATCTTCCGCTTTTAAACCATCGCCATGACGGTACGCCTCAATTTCTCCCTTCGATTGGTCATGCCAAACCGCAAACTCAGGGCAAAAAAAGACGGCCTCTACGCCGGGGAATAAAACCTTTTTCTCGCCGGGCTTCAACGCCGCTTCCTCACCTTCTGCTTTATCTTCTTTTGCGCCACATCTCGTCGCCTCCTCTTGACAAAGGGTTGAGAAAAGACCCGCTTGGATCGACGTAATGCCCCTTGCCCCCAATTCGTTCATGATCCCTTCCAAGATAAAGCCGAAGGAATCGGCAGAGCCGGAGGTGGTTTGATATTTTTCCGTCGTAACGTCAGGAATCCCGCCCTCGAAATTTCCGAGCAAATGAATCAAAAAAGGATTGAAAGACACAGTAATCACTCGCCTTTTTCCGTCGCCATCTGCTCCATCAGCCTTGCCGCTTTAGCCGCATCCATGCGACCAAGTATCGCCCCTGCAGTATCGGGAGGCAAAGCCTTCAGGACTTCCACCGCCAGAGAGTCGTTGAAGTCGTTTAAAACCTCCGCAGCTCTCCTCGTCGACATCTCCTGTATTATCGCGATTACCTTCGGGAAAAGTTCTTCCTCAACTTGGAGCTCTCGGGACGACGGCGTTTGCGCTATTTCTGCCAAACTCCTCGCCCTGGCCTGAAGCTCCTCCTCCATTAGGGCTAATTCCCTCTCTTTTTTTCCCAACTCTTCTTCTTTTCTTTGAAGTTCAAGAAATTTACTGTTAATTTGTTCCTCGTATTCCTGAAGTTCCTGAATTCTTCTTTCCTCCGGAGTTATGACAACCTCGCCTGGGGGAAGTAACCTGTCGCCCAAAAAGGGCAAATGCGATCCTGCTTTATATGTTATCGACCGTATATCGACTATACCTAAGAGGTGCAGTCCAAAAAGGACTCCACAGGCCAACATGATAATAAACAAAGAAAGAAGGGCACAACCTACGGCCCTTTTCTTCTTTTCCGGTTTCTTTCTGCCCGGTTTCTGAGAAACTTCTTTTTGCTCCTCTTCTCTGTCGACCGAACGTTCCTCTATGGCTTCCATCAACTGTCGTCCCTCTTAAATTTTTCGTATAAAGCCTTCACGTTTCTCACAAAGTTGACGGTTTCCCCGAAAGGCGGTATCCCCCGGTAATAATCGACCCTGCCGGGGCCTGCGTTGTAAGCCGCAAGCGCCATATCTAAATCGCCGTCATATTTTCTAAGGAGATGAGCCAAGTACCTTGTGCCCCCTTCGATGTTTTGTCTGGGATCAAAGGGATCTTCTACCCCCATATCTTTGGCCGTAGCAGGCATAAGCTGCATCAGCCCCATGGCACCCTTGAAAGATACGGCTTTAGCATTACCGCCTGATTCCATTTCTATAACTGCCCTTATCAAGGCTGAATCGACTTTAAACTTCCTTGAAACATCTTCGATCAAATCTTCTACGTTTTGAGAAGAGATTTTATCGACATATGCCTTATCGCCTTCGAGATCGCGCATGACTTCGATAAAGCTCCTCTGTTTTTGCTCTGTCCTTTCGCCGACCCTTTCTCGTATTTGCTCAATTCTTGAATGCACTTCTCTGATCTTATCAAAGTCAGGCCCTATCCTCACGAAGCACCATTCCTCCCGATGCGACTTAAAGAAATTTCATCAATAGCAGATTGTTCTTTCGCCAACTTTTCTGAATTTTCCCTTTCATAAAGCCTATATGCCGCCTTTCCCATGATCTTTGCTTCTTTGTGTTTATTCAACAACTCTTCTGTTATATTTTCGACCGCTATCTCGCATTTTTTTAATTCCATAGAAGTTTGCGCTATTTCGCTTTCGATCGATTCCACCTGCATTCTGGCATCCCAAAGGTCTTCTATGCTGTGCAGACCGTTGTCTGTGATCGTAGCAAATTCCGTAATAGCATTCATCATATCCTGTTTCAGTTGGACCAAGTGCTGCTTTAGCTCATCTAGAATTTCCCTTTGATTTTTTAATGCAATTTCCAAAGATTCAACTTCTTTTTTTTTATGTTTTCGAGTTTATTGAACCTCTTTATCCTATCATTCATCCTTTACTCTTCCTTTCACTGATTGGTACTGCGATGTCCGTCGATGACACATCTATCTGGGCGCCAGAGAAGAAAGTAACTTCACCGTTTCTTCGAAACTAAAACTCCCCTCGACCGGTTGGCGCAAGAAGCTCATAACATCGTCCAGATGCTCCAGAGCCCAGTCTATATTAGGATTGCTTCCGGCCTTATACGCACCGATATTCACCAAATCTTCTGCATCTTCGTAAATCGCAAGCAATTCCCTGATCCGTTGAACTGCCGCAAGGTGCTCCTGAGATACTATATTGGGCATTACACGGCTTACGCTTCTTAATATGTCTATGGCAGGGTAATGCCCCTTTGAGGCTAACTTCCTTGAGAGCACAATATGACCGTCGAGGATGCCCCGTACTGTATCTGCAACGGGCTCATTCATATCATCGCCCTCGACCAAGACGTTATAGATACCGGTTATACTTCCCCTTTCCCCGGCACCTGCTCGCTCCAATAGCTTTGGCAGGAAGGCAAAAACCGATGGAGTGTATCCCCTCGTGGCAGGAGGCTCTCCGATGGCCAGACCTACGTCGCGCTGAGCCATTGCCACCCTCGTAATGGAATCCATCAAAAGAAGGACGTCTTTGCCTTTGTCCCTAAAGTATTCTGCTATAGCCGTTGCCGTAAGGGCAGCCTTCAACCTCACTAAAGGGGGCTGATCAGACGTGGCGACCACTACTACGGAACGTTTCAATCCGGAACTTCCTAAATCCCTTTCCAGAAACTCTCCTACCTCTCTTCCCCGCTCTCCTATAAGCCCAACGACGCTTACCTCGGCCTCGGTATTCCTTACCATCATGCCCATAAGGGTGCTTTTGCCGACGCCGGAACCAGAAAATATGCCTATCCTTTGTCCTCTTCCCAGGGTGAGCATGCCGTCTATAGCTTTCACACCCACCGGCAAAGGTGAAGAAACGGGCTTTCTCAGCAGAGGATGAGGCGGCCTGGCATATAGAGGATATACGTCGCCTGCCATCACAGGGCCCTTGTCGTCAATGGGTTCTCCCAATCCGTTCAAAACCCTTCCCAAAAGTCCGGGGCCGACTCGCACGCCAAGTTTCTGGCCGACTGCCACCACATCGCAACCAGGCCCTATGTCGGCCAATTCTCCCAAAGGCATTAATAGCACTCTATCCTCGTTAAAACCGACGACTTCCGCGCATAGAGAGGAGGAGCTGTCGCGATATCGGATCTCACAAATATCGCCCACGCGAACATCCGGACCTTTAGACTCTATGACTATGCCTATAGCCTTTGCTATAATACCGTTTAAACGAATAAAATCCAGGTTATCCAGCCTGGCTTCCAATGCTGACAACATACTTCCGTCATCTTTAGAGGCCATTTTCCTGCTGACCCTCCATCAAAAGGCGATCGATCTCTTCAGACAAACGTTCCAACTGAGTACGCCACCGGGCATCGTAAATGCCCAGGTTTGTCTCTACCATGCAACTGCCTCTGTCCACGTGATCATCAGCTATAAATTCCAAATGCTTGGCGCCACGCAGTATATCGCCGAACTGATCAATTCTTTCTTGAAGGTAGGCCACTTCAGAGGGATGTAAATATATGATAACCTTTTCCTTGTCACTCATGCGCTTTAAAACCTGCTCTAACAAGCGCTCCAACACTGCGTTATCAAGCTTCACTTCTTTGTAAAGAAGCCTTTTTAATACCTTTTCCCAGAGTCGAATCATCTTCATGAAATTTTGCTTAAGCAATGCGTCCATCGAACGCGACAGGGACTCGTAACAACCCTCGAGCATGCCCACCAAACCCGATATTTCCTGAGCCGCTTCCTCTTTGGCCACTCTCAGGGCCTCTTCCTTTCCTTCTTCCAAACCTTGTTTGAACCCAGCTTCATAGGCCTCTTTTTTCGCCCTCTCCTTGGTAGCTTCTATTTCTTTATTAGCCTTCTCAAGAAAATTCTTTTTTTCGATTTCCAAAGAACCTTTAAGCTTCTCAAAGTCCTGCCTAAGTTTTTCGTATTTTTCCTTAATGGAGAGATATTTCCCCTTCAGCGCAGCGTAATCTTTCTTGCGCTCATTAAAATCGACAGATTCGCCGGCTCCCATTTCGATTACGTCGTCATCTGCATTCGTCTCCTTAGAAGATTTTGACAGGTGTTCAATGTTAACTTTTGATATTATCTTTACCGCATTGGGCACGAGTCGTACGGTTTTAAAGAGTTTGCCGTCATCAGACAATTAACTCCTCCTCCCCTCCTCGCGCAATGACTATCTCGCCGGCTTCCTCCAGGGCCCGTATTACGTTTACGATCCTCTGTTGAGCCTCCTCCACATCCCTCACCCTCACGGGGCCCATGTACTGCATGTCCTCCTTCAACATTTCCGCTGCTCTCTTCGACATATTCTTGAAGAACTTATCCCTCAACGCTTCGGAGGCACCCTTCAAAGCCAATGCCACGTCCTTCATATCGACATCGCGAAGCACCCTTTGCAAGGAGCGATCGTCCATGCCGAGAATGTCCTCGAATACGAAAAGTCTCTTTTTGATCTCTTCGGCCAATTCGGGATCCTCTTCTTCTAGTCTTTCCATTATGTTGCGCTCTGTGGCCCTATCGGCGTTATTGATGATTGCGACGAGGGAATCTATTCCCCCAGCTATCGTGAAATCTTGGCTCAGCACCGTGGAGACTTTTCTCTCTAAAACCCTTTCCACCTCTCGAAGCACATCCGGTGTAACTCTTTCCATAGAAGCTATCCTCTTTGCTACTTCGACCTGCAAGTTCGGCGATAATCCACCCATTACTTGGGCGGCCTGTTTCGGTTCCATATAGGAAACGATTAAAGATATGGTTTGGGGATGTTCGTTTTGTATAAAAGTCAAAATCTGTTGAGGATCGGTCTGCCTTATGAAGTCAAAGGGTCTGACCTGAAGGCTGGCCGTTATTCTGCGCAATATGTCCTGCGCCCTTTCCGGACCAAGGGCAGATTCCAGGAGCTGTTTGGCGTAATCCACACCGCCTTGAGTCATATATTCCTTGGCAAGCAACAATTCTTGAGCTTCTCTCAATACTTCTTCCCTTTGGCTGCCCGATACCTTTCTGAGCCCGGCTATCTCCATAGTGAGCATTTCTATTGTGTTCTCGTCCAGGTTTTTGTAAACTCTAGCCGCAACGTCAGGTCCCAAAGATACGAGCAGTATGGCAGCCTTTTCCCTTCCTTTTAAATCTTTCCCCCTCCTTTCCACCTTCTAACCTCCTATTTATCGTAGTTTAAAAAATACCTAATATTGATCTTCCAACAACCAATTTTTGATAATCGCAGCTATCTCCTCAGGCTTCTTAGAAGCATATTCCCTCAATTGCTGTTCCAACACCGCCAGCTCTCCCTTTTCTTTTAACAATTCTGGGCGCTTGAGCAGTTCTTCTAAAGAGGGTATACCCTCTTCCGGTCGAACAGGCGCTGTCTCAGGTTTTTCTTCTTTCCTTTTCTTGCGAAGGAAGAAAACAACTCCGCCACATATGAGCAATGCAAGCAATACAGCTAAAATTATCCATAACCATCGCCTTGACGGGGCCAAGGCAACGGCAGGCACTTCCATGGCGGAAAAGGGCATCGAGGCCACATATAACTCGTCTCCCCTCTCCTCGTTAATGCCAATTGCCGCCGCCACTGCCTGTCGCAGGCTGTTCAGCATTTGCTGTTCAAGCTGTCCGTCTACAAGCACAGAAGCTGTAATCTTTTCTACCCCTCCCGGGGTGTAAACGACTTCCTGTTCCCTTGTTGTGATCTCGTAATTCGTGGTAGTTTCGGTTCGCTCGTAACTGCTTGGCCCCGCAGTCTGGGGGGTTATCACATATCCCGGGATATTTGTCGTAGTGCCCGGCGCTCCGCCGGGCGGAATGCCCGGACCTGTATAAGTTTCTTCTAAACTTTGGTCGCTCCGGGGAACCCCTCGCCCGGAAGGTCCTGGTACGAATTCCCTGGTGGAAGTCCTCCTTTTGTCAAAATTTAAAAAGACCCGAACCCTTACGACAGCCTTTCCCGGTCCAAAGATGCGTTCCAACATCTGTCTTGCTTTGCGTTCCAATTCGAGCTCCTGTTGGCGTTCCATCTCCCTTTGAACAGAAGTTACCGTTTCGTTTCTGAGGACAAAATAACTCTCATCGAGCATGTCGGACAAAATTGCGCCCTTGCTGTCGACTACGACAACATTGTCGGGGCTCAACCCCTCAACGCTGTGGGACACGAGGTGAACAATAGCCTTTACCTGCTCGGGGCCCATCTCAAAACCGGGCTTTAGGTTTAATAACACGGAAGCCGTAGCGGGAAACTGCTCTTCCAAAAAAAGCTTCTGTTCCGGTATGACAATATTGACCTTGCAAGATTGGACGCCTCTGATGTTTTGTATGGTACGCGTCAGCTCTCCCTCTAAAGCCCTCAAATAGCCGACCTTCTGTTGGAAATCCGTCATTCCCATCTTCATTTTATCGAAGAGCTCGAGGCCGACGGCTCCACCCCTTGGAAGTCCTTCTCCTACGAGAGAAAGCCTGGTCTCATAAACGACATCCCGAGGTACCAAAATGGCGTTAAAAGAAGGGTCGATCCTATAGGGGATATTGTTTTCCTTCAAGTAATTAACAATGGCTGCCTGATCCTCTACATCTAAATTTGAAAAAAGGGGTTCGTATCTTTCTATCCCGCCGATAAACAAAAGCAAAAGGACAACAGCAACACCTGCAGCGGCTACCCCAACGATGGAAAGGCGTTGCCATCTGGACAACCCGGACCAAAATTGCTTAATATCGTTCCAGATCTTTGTTAATCTATCCACTATCAATCATACCTAAACAGGTATTCTGGACAGCTGTTGATAGGCGTCTACCAGCTTATCTCTTACCTCTACAAATAGTCTGAGGGCTATTTCTGCCTCAGCAACGGCCTTTACAACTTGCGAAATGTCTTCAACATCTCCCGTTACAAGTTTCCTAATTTCCTGTTCCGCATTCAACTGAAGATCGTTGACTCTTTTAATTCCTTGTTTGAGATGCTCGTCAAATGATGACTTAGCTTCTTTATCGTCTAGTACTTTTCGAGAAAAGTTATTTCCATCATTAAATAACATCATATCAATACGTGGAACGGACAATATAGCTCCCTCCCTGCTTATGTGTTTATTGAGGTTCGTATCAACGTTAGTCAACATTATAAAACAAAATCTTTGGGAATGGGAGAAATTATTGCTCGATATTTAACAAAAATAATTCGAATCCGGAAGAAAACATCTCTGTTAATATTTAAGTTGTATTTATGCCAAATATGCAAAATCCTGCAGACTGGGATTTAAATTAAAACCTGGGATTTAAACTAAAAAGAGGATGCCTCCAACATCAATAAAGCTTTGCGTTTAGGCATCCTCGTTTTACAAAAAAATAAAAACCAAAATTTCAGAACATCAAGAGCGAAGCACATCAATTGCGCTGCCCCAGATCTCCTTGGCCGACTCCACTACCATTAAATTAGCCTCGTAAGCCCTGGTAGCAGCCATCATATCCGTCATTTCTCTGACCACGTTGACGTTTGGATAGGCCACGTAACCTTCTTCGTCTGCATCGGGATGCTCTGGCTGATATACCATGCGTGGAGGCAGATCATCCTCTTCAATCTTTTCCACTCGGACCCCTTTGGCGTCCTTTTCCGTCGCTTCAAGCCTTTCGGCAAAAATTGGCACCTTGCGCCTGTAGGGTCCTCCGTCCTGCGTTCGAGTCGTGTTCACGTTGGCCAAATTTTGTGATATGAGATCCATCCACAGCCTATGGGCAGTTAAAGAGCTGCCGGCTATTTCGAGGGAATCAAAAAGACGCATCACCTACCGCCCCCAATGGCCGTTTTGTAGGAACCGACTCTTTTAGACATCAGGCTTGCCAAAGCGGTATAGGTCATTCTGGCTTGGGCCAACTTGGACATCTCGATATCGAGGTCGACACCGTTACCGTCCCACCTCGCCAATTCACCCACGACACGATGTTCTTTCGGGGTAATGTCCTTTATATCCCGATGCAAGTTTGTAATATGGGCTTCATGTGTTGTCGCCAGGGGCAGTTTGGGCCTTTTGCTCACGGAAAGCGCCTCGCGAAGTTCATCCTCGAAGGTAACCTCGCTGCGGGCATATCCCGGCGTATTTGTATTTGCCACGTTTTGGGAAATTGCTTCAAAACGCTTCGATAACCCCTTCATGCCAAGGGTAATGACATCCCATGTTACGTCCCTCATGTATCAACACCCCTATACTCTAATCGGCAAAAAACTCATGTACCTTTAGAACCCCCAAAGGCGCTTATTTAAATCATATATTAAATATATTGGGCAAATCGGCCTTTTATTTGCTTAACTCCTCTAAAAAGATGGGGGACAAGATCTTTATATAAGTCCCCTTCATGCCCAAACTCCTGCTTTCGATCAGGCCTGCGCTCTCCAGCTTGCGCAGGGCATTGACGATGACGCTCCTGGTAACCCCTATCCTGTCGGCAACTCTGCTTGCCACTACTACCCCTTCGTAACCCCCGAGCTCTTTAAGAATTGCTTTTATGGACTCCATCTCCGAATAGGAAAGAGCTCTGACCGCTATTTGGACCATAAACCGTTCCTTTGCCCTCTCTTCGATGTGATGTGTCCTGTCGTACAAAATTTCGATTCCCACAACGGTTGCAAGATACTCAGACAATACAAGATCACGCGTATCGAAGGGGGCCCCAAAACGAGCCAAGATAAGCGTTCCCAACCTCTCTCCGCAACTGAAAATGGGCACATATACTACATGCTTATTGAAGTACCTGCAGGGCTCGTCAGCGTAGGCGCAATTGCCGTGATCGCTGTGATTTAAAACCGATTCGCTGTGTTGGTTCAGTCTTTCGGTATAGTTTTTGGGCATATAGCCCTCATTAAGCAACTGTTCCATATAATCGCACCTGTAATCGCTTATCCAGGCATAACCCAATATTTTGCCCTCTCCGTTGATTATATATACGTTAGCGGTTGCCAGATCGCACAACAACCTGGCAATCTTTTGATAATCCGGATGGGGCGTCATGGCGGAGGATTGAAGGGTCCTGCTTATTATTCGCGTCTTATTCAGCAAATCCTCCATTGCAGTGGGGTTAACGATTTTGGGCCTTGCTTCAATTAGCTCACGAGGCGTTTCCATGACCATCAATTTCACCTTCTTAACTTATAATAAATACCTTCTGAGATCGGCGTTCTCCACTAAATCAGCGAGACGCTCGTTGACGAAGGTTTCATCGATTCGCACTTTCCTCTCCCTTAATTCCGGCGCTTTGAAGCTTATATCTTCCAAAAGCTGTTCCATCATGGTATGCAGCCTTCGCGCCCCGATGTTTTCCATTTCCCTGTTCATCTTTGCCGCCAAAGAGGCGATGGCTTTAAGGGCTCCGTCATCGAAAATCAGTTCTATGCCCTCTGTTTCGAGCAATGCCTTATATTGCTTGACCAAACTGTTTTCCGGCTCGACAAGGATGCGCAACAATTCCTCTTCTTCAAGGGCGTCCAGTTCAACCCGTATGGGAAACCTGCCCTGCAATTCCGGTATGAGATCCGAGGGCTTTGTTTCATGAAAGGCTCCGGCACCTATGAAAAGTATATGATCCGTTTTCACGGGGCCGTATTTAGTCTGCACCGTCGTCCCCTCAACGAGGGGAAGGAGATCGCGCTGTACTCCCTCTCTGCTCACGTCGGGGCCGTATTTCTGCCCGCCGGAGGAGGCAATCTTGTCCAGCTCGTCTATAAATACTATGCCCTCTTCCTGGACCTTATCCAAGGCTTCCTGAACCAAGGCATCCATATCTATAAGCTTTTCCGCTTCCTCCTGCTGGAAGATCTTTAAAGCATTAGCTACGGTAACTCTTTTGCGTTTGATCTTCTTGGGCAAAATGCCGCCCAACAACTCGCCCAAATTCAAGCCCATCTCCTCCATGCCGGCTCCGACGAAGGGGATGTTCGACAGCGGGCTTTCTGCAACTTCGATCTCTATTTCCCTGTCGTTTAACTTCCCCTCCCTTAAGAGTTTTCTAAACTTCTCCCTCGTCGTCCTTTTAGTCTCCCTCTCCGTCTCGTCGGGCTCCTCCTCTCCTTCCGTGGAATCGCCTAGCAAAAGCCTCATAAAATCCTGAGGCTGCCTGCTTTTATGCTTAGTCGGAAGGAGGGCATCGAGAACCCTCTCCTCCGCCAGCGTTTCCGCAACAGCACTGTTTTCTTCTATCTTTCTGGATTTGACCATGTGCACGGCAATATCAGCCATTTCTCGAATCATGGATTCCACGTCCCGGCCAACGTAACCAACTTCAGTATATTTGGATGCTTCGACTTTAACGAAGGGCGCATTCACGAGCTGGGCCAGACGTCTCGCTATTTCGGTCTTTCCCACGCCTGTGGGGCCTACCATTAAAATATTTTTTGGAATTATCTCCTTCGCAAGCTCCTTTGGAAGTCTTTTTCTTCTGATGCGATTGCGCAAGGCAACCGCTACAGACTTTTTCGCCTTCATCTGCCCTATGACGTATCTATCCAAATAGGCCATCACCTGGGATGGCGTCAGTTCGTCCCCTTTAATCACTGCCTCATTCACCTTTTATCACCTCTAATGTGATGATATCGTTCGTATATATGCATAACTCCGAAGCAATCTGCAGCGATCTTTTCGCAATTTCGCCAGCCCCCATGTCGGAAACCTCTATAAAGGCCTTTGCAGCGGCCAGAGCGTATCCCGAACCGGAACCTATGGAAGCTACATCGCTATCGGGCTCAAGGACATCGCCCGCACCGGAAAGCAGAAGTGTCTGTCGCAGATCGGCCACCAACATCATTGCTTCCAGCCTGCGCAGCGCTTTATCTGTGCGCCACTCCTTTACCAGGTCAACTGCAGCGCGCATCAAGTTTCCGCTGTGACCTTCGAGATACCTTTCGAAGCGCTCGAGCAGGGTCATGGCATCAGCCGTGCTGCCAGCAAAGCCCGCCAGGACATTTCCTCCTGCAAGACGCCTCACTTTTTTGGCTCCGTTTTTTATAATCTGGTGCTCTAAGGTTACCTGACCATCTCCGGCCATGGCGACCTCATCGCCCCTTCTCACGCAAATGATAGTGGTACCTTTAAACATCTTTTTCACCTCTCCCCCTGGGATGGGCATTTATATAACTTTTTTTCAACTGCTCGTAACTGATCTTGAGATATCTTTGAGTGGTAACCAAACTCTGGTGCCCCAACAATTCCTGCAGTACCCTCAAGGAAGCCCCCCCTTCCAGCATGTGAGTTGCAAAGCTGTGACGAAGCATGTGGGGGCTTACGCCTGCTAACCCAACCCTTTTTGCAGCCCTGGAGACGACCCTGTGCACCGTCCGCACGGCAATACGCTCGCAACCGTCTCCGGGAAATAAGGGGCCGCTCGATTTTCCTAAAAAAACCTGCCATTCCCTCAATGCCTTCTGGGCATGCTTTCCCATTGGAACCAAACGCTCCTTCTCCCCCTTGCCCTTGACTCGTAACCATCTTTCCTCTATATCCACATCTTCCCAATCCAGGGCGACCAACTCGGCAACCCTCAAACCACAACCGTACAGAAGTTCAAGTATAGCTCTGTCCCTTATCTCAAATTCACCGTTTGGACCGCTCTCGAGCATCATTTTGACATCTTCGTAAGCCAATGCTCTGGGCAGCCTCTTGGGCTCTTTCGGCCCTCTAACACCTTTGGTAGGATCAGAGGTCAGCTTTCCGCTTTGAAGCAAAAAGTTCGTCCAACTTCTCAGTGACGACAGCTTCCTCAACACCGAGCTTTTAGAATATCCATATGCCGCCAGTTCCCTGAGAAAGGCGCGAATGTGAGCCTGCTCGATTTTCTCGACCTCCTCCACACCTTGTGAGATTACGTAGTCGACAAACTGAGAGAGGTCGACTGCGTAATTGATGACGGTGTTGTCCGTCCTTCCGCTTGCATATTTCAAATATTCCAAAAAAGCATCGACCGAGGAAGAAATATTTTCGCTCATGCGCAAATTATATCATATTGCTGAAAATAAAAGTATATTCTGATTAATTGCGTCTTTTCGATAAAATTGACACGAAGAATTGTCATTACATTAAAACAGCTCATTCCGGGATTCCATAAAGGCACGAAGAGACTCCAGTGCGCTACTGGCTATCGCTTCACAACGTCGCCTTTTGTCCTTTATCTTTTTCGGCAGGGGCGGCAACAACCCCAGGTTGATGTTCATGGGTTGAAAGGATTTGGGATTGGCATTGTTCAGATACCATAACAAAGAGCCAATGGCAGTCTCCCTGGGCCACGAGAGAAGGGTGTTTCCCTTTAGCAAACAAAACATGTTTAAAGCGGCGACCAATCCCATGGCCGTGCTCTCCACGTAACCTTCCACGCCAGCCAATTGGCCTGCGAGAAAAAGATCCTCGAAACCCTTCAACCTCAGATATTCATCGAGCACTACAGGAGCATTGACGTAGATGTTTCTGTGCATAACACCATATCTTGCAAACTCGGCTTCCCCCAACCCCGGGATGAGGCGAAAGATCCTGTCCTGCTCGGACCATCTCAAGTTAGTCTGAAAGCCGACAATGTTATAAAGCCTTCCTTCTTTATCGTCCTGTCGCAGCTGAACGACGGCGTAAGGCTCTCTCCCGCTTCGCGGATCTTTGAGGCCCACCGGTCTCATGGGCCCAAACCTCAGAGCGTCACGCCCTCTTTTCGCTATCACCTCTACGGGCAAACATCCTTCGAAGAAATGCTCCTCTTCGAACTCGTGGCGCATGGCCACTTCGCCTTCTATCAGGGCCTCATAGAAGCGCTGATATTCCTCCTCGTTTAGCGGACAGTTGATGTAATCTTCGCCATAACCGTAACGACTGCCGTAGAAAGCTATCTCCATGTTTATACTCTCCCGCAGCACCACAGGAGCGACGGCATCGTAGAAGTACAAAAAATCTTCGCCGACCAGAGCCTTGAGGTTGGAGGCCAGTGAAGGCGAAGTCAGGGGACCACTCGCAACTATCGCAGGCCCTCCTCCGATTTTTTCGACCTCATCCCTTATTATTTCCACCGAAGGCATCGACCCTATCCTGGAGGTAACCTCTTCGCTGAAGGCCTCTCTATCCACGGCAAGGGCCCAACCGGCAGGAACTTTATGCAGATCAGCGCATTTTATTATCAAGCTATCAAGCCCTCTGAGTTCGGCCTTTAAAATGCCAGCTGGGCTTGAAAGAACGTCGGAACCGAGGGAGTTGCTGCAGACAAGTTCCGCAAATTTCGATGTCCTGTGTGCCGGAGGATATTTCTTGGGCCTCATTTCGTAAAGCCTTACCTTAATTCCTCTCTTGGCGAGCTGATAGGCAGCCTCGCTTCCCGCAAGCCCTCCCCCGACGATAGTCACCGCCAAATTATCTTTCTCCAACGGCTCCAGCATCATCGGGAATTTCCTCCTTTTCATATCCGCAATCGGCGCACTTTACTGCCTTTCTTTTAACCACAAAAGGGCCGCCGCACTTGGGACAAATTTCTCCTGTGGGCTTGCTCCAACTTACGAAATCGCATTTAGGATATCTGGAGCAGCCATAAAAGGGCCTTCTGTTTTTTGAACGAAGGAGCACCACCTTGCCTTCGCCGCACTTGGGACAGGTTATGTCTAAGCTGTTTTTGAAATTTCTCGTATATTTACAATCAGGATAGGCCGAACAGGCTATAAATTTACCGTAACGGCCGTGTTTTACGATTAACTGGGCATCGCAAAGGGGACATTTTTCGTCTATAGTTTCGACGGGTACTTCCACCTTGGCCACGTTTTGGACGCTTTTCAAAATACCCTCAAAGTGAACCCAAAATTCCCTGACTACCGAAAGCCAAGATGTCTCGCCCCTCTCCACTTTGTCCAGCTCATCCTCCATCTTCGCCGTAAATTCGACATTGATCAGAGACTGAAAGTGTTCGACCAAAAAGGAATTTACCGTAACCCCAAGCTCCGTGGGAAAAAGCTTCTTGGCTTCGTCTCTCTCGACGTAATGTCTGTCGTAAAGCGTCTGTATTATTGTCGCATACGTCGACGGTCTGCCTATTCCCTTCTCTTCCAAGACCTTAACTAAGCCCGACTCCGTATATCTGGATGGCGGTTTGGTGAATTTTTGTTCTTTATCGAGTTTCAACAACTTCAGCGCCTCTCCGACCTCCGCCTCGGGCAAGATTTCCTCCTTCATTTCCAGCGGCCAAAGCCTGCTCCAACCGTCGAAAATCAAGGTCACTCCGCTTTGTCTCAAGGTGTAAGGCCCTGCTTCCACCTCCAGGTTGGTCCTGGCCACAACAGCAGGCTCCATTTGGGAAGCCAAAAAACGCTTCCATATCAGCTCGTACAAGGCCTTTTGATCTTTCGTCAAGTGAGTTTCTATTTCTTCGGGTACTAAACGGACATTAGTAGGCCTTATGGCCTCATGAGCATCTTGAGACCGCTCCTTGGATATATACTGATGGGGTTTTTCCGGCAAATACCTTTCTCCGAAGTTTTCCTCTATGAACTTGCGAGCCATGGCTATACCTTCCGGAGCTATACGCAGGCTATCTGTCCGCATATAGGTAATCAGACCCACAGGCCCCTGCCCGGGCAGATCGATCCCTTCATATAAGCTTTGGGCTACGCGCATGGTCTTCTGGGGAGAAAAACCCAGCCGTTTTGCCGCTTCCTGCTGGAGGGTGCTGGTCTTAAAGGGCGGAAGAGGGTTTCTCTTACCCTCCTTCGTATCGAACTTCGAGACTACATAGGACGAAGACAGCAATTCGTTATATACGGCCTGGGCATCGATGGCATTCGTAATCCTTATGTTTTTGCCGTCCTTCTTGGCAAGCTTTAGTGTAAACTGCCCCCTTTCCCCTTTCGCCACTGCGGTGACAACCCAATATTCCTGGGGGACAAAGGCCTTTATTTCCGCTTCCTTCTCGCAAATAAGCCTAAGGGCTACCGATTGAACCCTGCCTGCCGAAAGCCCGGCCTTGACCTTTTTCCACAGCAAAGGACTCAAGCTATAACCCATGAGCCTGTCTACAAGCCTTCTGGCCTGTTGTGCGTCGACCTTATCCATGTCTATCGGTTCGGCCTTAGAGAAAGCCTCTTTTACGGCTCTGGGCGTTATTTCATACATGCGAACCCTGCAGGGCTCTTCGCAAGATATGGACAATAGATTCGCCAAATGCCAGGCTATTGCTTCTCCCTCCCTATCCGGGTCAGAAGCGAGCAATACGTTCTTTGCCTTCTGAGCAGCCGTTTTAAGCTCTCGAACCAACGGGCCCTTGCCTCTGACAAGGATGTATTCCGGCTCGAAATTATTTTCTATATCGACGCCCAATCTGCTTTTGGGAAGATCTCTTACATGCCCGTTGCTTGCCTTTATATCGTATTTACGACCGAGTATTTTTTCCAAAGTCTTAGCTTTAGTAGGAGATTCGACTATCACTAAAGTTTTATACGACACCTTTTTCACCTTCCATAAAAGCGTTTGCTCCCCATCGCCCCGGCCCCGTCGCTGAGACCAGGCCGCGAGACTCAAGTTTTGTCAACGTAGTAAACACCTGGGCAGGCGTCATTTTACATTCTAGGGAGATATTGTCAACAGTCCTATCGCCCTTCTCCCTTAAAAGCCCGTAAACCCGCCTTTCTCCATCGTTCAACTCCGCCAAAGACATTTCGCTTTGTTCCTTTACCAAAAACCCTTCGGGAGAGCCCTTCATCAAATGCACGAAGGAATCCACATCGATCAATGGATACGCTCCATCGAATATCAGCAGATTGGAACCCCTGGCCACTCCTTCGTTGATCCTTCCGGGAACAGCCCAAAGCTCCACTCCGCATTCCATGGCAATTCGCCCTGTGATCATGGCCCCGCTTTTAATGGGAGCCTCTACCACTACGACCACCTCAGCCAACCCCACAATTATCCTGTTGCGCTCCGGAAAATTCCACGGCATGCCCTTCGTCCCGAGGGGGTATTCAGAGATCAGGGCTCCCCTTTCCTTCAAACCCTCAAATAGGGTCTCGTTTTTAGCAGGATAACATACATCCACTCCCGTTCCAAAGACAGAAAGGGAAACTCCTCCGGCTTCCAGAGCTCCCCTATGAGCTCTTTCGTCTATTCCGTAAGCGCCGCCGCTTACGATGGGAAAACCCTCTTCGGCCATTTTAAAGGCCAACTCAAAAGCAACCCTTCCACCGTAGTTGCTACATCTTCTCGTGCCCACCAAGGCCACGGCAGCTTTGCCTAATTTGGGGCTGTTCCCCCACCAGTAAAGCAACAGAGGAGGGTCGGGCAATCGATCCAGGGAAGAGGGGTAACCCTCCTCTCCCCACACAAGAATTTCAACGCCCTTTGCACGACATCGCTCCAGTTCCCTGAAATGCCAACCTTTTGACAGCATCTCATACCATCTTTGGATGACGCCCTCCGATCTCGTAAGCTCCCTTATCGCAGAGGGAGAGGAAGCAAGGTCAGACAAGGATAGGGATTTGCATTTCAAATCGCTTATCAAATGGCCATTGAACTGCCTTAGAGCGTTCAAGGCAAGAAGGATCGACAATTCCTCATCTTTCAAAGAAAAAACCTCCCCTATAGGCCAACGCTTCAGCAAGGTGGGGCTCGTCGACCGTTTTATCTCCAGCGAGATCGGCTATGGTCCTTGCAACTTTGAGGACGCGACTGAATCCTCGCCCGGTAAGTTTAAATGCAGTGCCAAGCGACTTGAGAAAGGCCCTGCCGTTTTTGGACAAACCGAGATGCTTCTTTATCATGTTTTCCCTCAGTTCGGCATTGCACTTCACGCCAAAGGGGCCCCATCTTTCAATCTGAAGCGCTCTGGCCTTTATCACTCGCTGTCTTATTTCGAATGAACTTTCGGCAGCTCCGTCCAATTCCAGCAATTCATCGGGCGTAAGCCTCGGTATCTGCAGCTTAAGGTCAATACGGTCCAGTATGGGGCCGGACAGCTTTCTCGAGTACCTCTCTATATCGCCCGGCGAACACGTGCAATTTCTCTCAGAATCGCCTAAATAACCGCAGGGACATGGATTAGACGCCGTTACGAGCAATACCGAAGCAGGATAGACAATGCTTCCGGCCGCCCGGCTGACGGTTATGCACCCGTCCTCCAGCGGCTGCCTCAGCGCCTCCAGTACGTCCCTTCTGAACTCGGTTATTTCGTCCAAAAAAAGTACACCCCTATGTGCAAGGCTGATCTCCCCCGGCCTTAGATCCGTTCCTCCGCCGCAGAGTGCTACCACGCTTGCCGTATGATGCACAGGCCTGAAGGGCCTGGTCCTCTCGACTTCGATCGAGACTCCTCGAGCGCTTCTTATCCTCATAACCTCTATCAATTCTTCATCCGAAAGAGGGGGAAGAATGCCGCGAAGGGCCTTGGCCAACATGGTCTTGCCAGAACCCGGAGCGCCGATTAAAGCTAAATTATGATGGCCCGCTGCAGCAATTTCCATGCCCCTCTTGGCAGCGACATGTCCCTTTATGTCGGCGAAATCCGGCTCAACCTCGACCACTTTCGCCTTGGGTAGAGTGAAATCGAGCTTCTTCAGCCTACTCTCGCCCCTTAGATGTGAAAACAGCTCCGCAATGTTCGAACAACTGTAGACTTCAACCCCTTGGACCATGGAAGCTTCCGGGGTATTTCCTCGGGGGATGAAAAGAGGAAGGCCCATCTCGCGGGAAAGGAAGGCTGCGGGCACTCCCCCCTTAACCTTGCGCAAACGCCCGTCCAAAGCCAGCTCTCCCATGAAAATCCCACTGACGTCCTTTGGTATAAAACCGGCTTCTCTGGCAATACCGACAGCTATGGGCAAGTCAAGGAGAGCACCCTCCTTGGGCAAATCAGCCGGTGCCAGGTTTACAGCTATATGACCCTTAAGCTTAATCCCCAAGGTTCCCAGCGCAATGCGCACCCTTTCCCGTGCCTCCTTGACTGCAGTATCAGCTAAACCAACAATTGATATGGAAAACAAACCTCCAGTGATACATACTTCCACCTCTACGGGAAGAGCATCGATACCTCTCAATGTAAGACCGTAAATGCGATTCATCTATATCATTCCTAACGTAATATCTTTGATGTACTCACACTCATATTCTTTTGGAACGTCACCGCCCAACGTTATGCCCATAACATCCAACCTCCAGGGGCCATCCCATTCAAGCCTCTCCACTAGCAGGCTGCCTGCGCGAAGAAGCCTTTTGACCTTTCTGGGACCGACGCTTTCTGTGGGAGACTGCACCTTTCCTTTCGTGCGCACCCTGACCTCCAGGATCACCAACTCATCGCCGTCCAGGGCGACAATGTCAAGCTCTCCTCCCCTGAAAGTAACGTTTCTCATCAAAATCTCATAACCCATCCGAGACACTATGGAAGCGGCCAAATCCTCCCCCCAGCGCCCCAGGTCCTTTTTATTCTTATTATCCATCTTTCCCGAGTACTTCTCCTCCGGCAGAATCGATTTTACTGAGGAAAACCAGTATCCTGGCAACGGCAAGATAGGCTTCTTCCGGTATCTCCTCCCCAAGGTTGACACCCAAAAGCACCGATACCAACAGGGAATCTTCCACGAGGGGTATTCCCCTCTTTCGAGCTTCGTCTATTATCTTTTCAGCTATCCATCCTCTGCCGGATGCGATTACCCTGGGCGCACTGTCCGTTTTTTTGTCGTAACGAAGCGCTGCAGCTTTTTTGATATCCCCTTTTTCTCTATCCACCGTCATGCCTCCGCCTCAAATCCCTGATAGGCTACATTTCTGATTTCTTTTATCGGACCCAGATTGAGATATATCAACTGAAGAGACAAACTTTTTAAGGCTTTCTCGAGGTGAGACAACTCCTTGGAGATAAGCTCTTTAACGACATCGCTTTTAGGGCGCAAGGTCACCCCGTAGGCATTGTCCGCAAAAACCAGCTCACCTTCCACAAGGCCGATATTATAACCTTCGAAATGAAACAAGAGTTTAACGACCTTTTTCGGTTCTTCCTGTGAGGAAATCCAGATCTTAACGCTTTTATCGCCGTCCAGATGAAAAAGAAGCGGCAGAAAATTATAGGGATAAATTACGTTCTTAAGGGGGCGCGCAAGGAGCAGCAAGGATTTGAGGTATGCAGTTGCTTCCGAATCTTTCATTTCCTCCGGATTTTTAAGTGTGTCTTTTATATGCTTTTCGTATTTTCTGATTTCTACGTCAGTCAGCCCCAAATACCATGAAAGTGTTTTGACATTGGCTTCGTCCAAAGGAAGGCCTCGTGCGTAAAGCTCGATCAAAATAGAAAGGTTATCGTCGCTACCGGCCATTTTCATCAACAAAGAAGAAAGCGCTTTGATGAGGCCTTCGGTAACCGGAAGCTGCCTGTCCAGCAAAGCCTGAAGGATGGATCGTTCAAAGTCTGTCAGCTTTTGATGCAAAGCCGTCTCGTCCTGTTTGATCTTCAGCAGAGGAGGTATGTGCGTAGAATCCCATATGCCGACAAAACGCTCCCCAACCTCAAGGTCAAGAGAAGAGGCTGCATACATCCGTTGGCCCTGGATCTCAACTATGTACCCGTCACCCCTTTTTTCGAGGACCAGGCCTTTAACCAAAGAGCCGTTTGGAATTGCCGAAGAAGGGCGTATTGCCGACAATTCCTGTGCATTAAATTTAGCGAATTCCGGCCCTTGAACGTTACCGGTCATCGTCTTTCACAACTTTCCATTTGAATGTTTTTCTGTGAATGGGAGAGGCGCCCATTAACGCCAAAGCTCTCCTGTGTTCCTTTGTGGGATAGCCTTTGTGCACGGCAAAGCCATAACCCGGATAGAGCTTATCGTATGCGCACATCACCCTATCCCTTATGACTTTAGCGACGATAGAGGCAGCTCCTACTACCAGGATATTTTTGTCCGCCTTTGGCAAGGCTTTTTGGGGGAAGGGCAAACCGGGTATTTTTTGATTGCCGTCTACAATCACGATATCGGGCGACAGGGGGAGAGAGGAAACCGCCTTTTCCATGGCCCATAAAGTCGCTTGAAGGATGTTTGTTCTGTCGATAAACCACGGATTTGCAGCCTGGGCTCTATAGACAAAACCATAACGCAGAAGAAGGAGAAATATCTCTTCCCGCCTCTTTGGAGACAGGGTTTTTGAATCGGCTACGCCCACAGACTTCAGCAGAGGCATCCTTTCCCTCGTAGCCGCAACGGCTGCAGCGACCACGGGCCCGGCCAAAGGACCTCTTCCGGCCTCATCGACCCCTACTACGATCATTTTAAGGCATCTCCAGCGTAAAGGATCCCAACTTGCCGGCGGCAAAGCGTTCGAGCAAATATTGACCCGCTCTCGTCAAGTCTACATCGCCTCCAGAGACAAGGGCGCCTATTTTACGACCAATCTCGGCGAGATATTCTGCCACATCTTTATCTTCGGAAAAATTCAAGGAAAACTTTTCAAGCAACCTGGAAATTGAACCTGAAGAGCGCAAAAACTCCAGCAGTTGGAGGGCCAACGTCTCATGATCTCCCACGACATCCGCCTTGGAACACCCAAGCCATGTCAGCATCACGTGGGTTTCTCGATCAGCCTTTGGATCCAGGATTCCGGGAGAATCGACGACTAGCAAGTTACCCGATCTGTACCACGATATTCCCCTGGTTATACCCGGTATTCCTCCCACCTTGGATGCCTTTTTACCGATCAGAGCGTTGAGCAACATGGATTTGCCTACATTGGGTATACCCACAATGGCAACCCTCAATTCCCTCCACTTCGGCCGATTTTTGCATATTTCAAAAAGTTTGCCCGTCAACTCCCTTGGAACTCCCCTCCTCAGGTTCAAGGCGAAGGTGGGGTAAAGTTTGTACAACTCTTTAATCCAGATTTTCGTCTTTTCCTCCTCCGCCAGGTCTCTTTTGCTCAATACTATACAAACAGGCTTCAGCTTGGCCAGCTCGCCGATAAGGGGAGAAGAAGTGGTAAAAGGGGCTCTGGCATCCCTTACCTCTATAAATACATCGACTTGAGAAGCCAGTTCGGCCAGCCTTCTTCTCCCTTTTTCCATATGACCTGGATACCAGACAGTCCTCGTCATCACTTGGGCACCCCTATTCTGCTCAAGGGCCAATAACGGAAAAAAGCGGGGCCAAGCAGATAGTTTCTGGGAACAAAACCCCAAAAGCGACTATCCTGCGAATTTGGACGATTATCGCCCATCATGAAATATTGCCCCCTTGGAACTGTCGTCTTCTCCATGCTGAGAAAGTCCCTGTTCTTCACGTAAGGCTCTTCGAGAACTTCTCCATTTATATAAACTATACCGTTTTTTATCTCGACAGTTTCGCCGGGAAGAGCTATCAATCGCTTTACGAAATCCCTCGTCGGATCGAGGGGATATCGAAATACCACTATTTGACCTCTCTTGGGTTCAGAAAACCGATACCAAAACTTTGCCACCAACACCCTGTCGCCCGGCATCAGGGTAGGTATCATTGAACCGCTGGGAATCCAGAATGCCTGAACCACAAAAGTCCTCAAAACCAAGGCCAAAATCAATGCCCAAATCAAAGTCTCGATTAATTCTCTCCACCATGGCTTCATGTCGATAATTACACCCCACAAGATTATTGGTTAAACTCCGTCACATGAATGTCTTTATAACCCTATTCAATGCCCAAAATCAAGAGGAAATGTCAATTCTTTGGCGGATCCTTTCTGATCGTTATATAACAATAGGGAGAAATAACTATATATCCAAGTTTTTTGGAACTACTTCCAGGACCTGTGGTCACCTTCAACGTCAGACCGGGAGTGAGCGTATGCCATTCAGGGGAATACACCGAAAAACTCTCCGACGCGCTCATCCCCCTGAAATAACAGCTTCTACCCGTATCAAATACTTTTTCATCGAGAGTGTCAAGCCATTGGATCCGCAGCGTGTCTGTGGAAGCAGAACGGGTCGTATATTTAAAGATGAAAGGCCTGTCGGCTTGGGCTGCTTCGATAAAGATGCCCTGAATCCATATGTGAGCCTTTTTGAATTCTATGAGAGCGAATACCTCTTTGGCCGCGCTGACGGCCAGTCCAATGCCGCCCACAGTTGAAGAAAAAATGAAAATTACTATCAACAGCTCGACAAGGGAAAGCCCGTTTCTTGGCGAAAAAAACAGGACCCTCCTCTCAAGAGAGAGGGTCCTGAACGTCTTTGAATTTTTAAGACTCATGCGTTGCCATTTTGCCGAGATCGAGCGCTTTCATGTTATCATCGAGAAACTTCGCAGGGCTTAGCTTGGAAACAGCATCCTCTACCTCGTCGAAAGAGATGCCCCCTAAGTTTAAAGCACCCATGGCACCCAAAATCAATACGTTCAAAAACAGATAATTACCCTTCATATGTTCGTTCAATATTTCGTATCCCTTCAAAAGAAAGGTGGAAATATTTCTTTTTGTAAGGTATTTCTTCAGGCTCTCGTTTTGAAAGACCTCCATCTTATGGACATTAATTATGCCGTATCCTCCGTTTTTCAGGAAGTGGAGATTTCTTATCGCCTCGTTTTGATCGAAGGCCAGGAGCACGTCGGCATCGCCGGCACTTATCAATGGGCTTTTGTATGATCCTACTTTAAAGTGACTGATAACGGAGCCTCCACGCTGAGCCATACCGTGAACTTCGCTTCCAATCACGTTTTCTCCTCTTTTTATTGCTATCTCCCCTAAAACGCGACTGGCAAAGAGTATTCCCTGCCCGCCAAGACCAACGATGATGTATTGCATTACTTTCCCTCCTCCGATATGACCTGGATAGCCCCATGGGGGCACACGTTCACGCAAACGCCGCATTTGACGCAAAAGCGTTCATCTATGTAGGCCTTCTTGGAGCTTTCGTCGAAAACCAGGCCGGGACAATTGAAGAAGTTTATACAAAACTTGCAACCTACACACGTTTCTTCCTCGACGCGAACGGGAACCTTGGGTTGTTCTTGCCTCAGCAGCATGCAAGGATGGCCGAAGATAACCACTGCCGGCTCCCTATGATCCTTTGCATATTCCCACGCTTCCTTGAGCGCCTTTACTCCTTCGTCTATATCATAGGCTTCCACCCTCTTTACGAACTCTACGCCGCAGCCTTTGACCGCCCTTTCTATGGGCACTATCCTGCCAGAGTCGCCTTTCCTAAGTTTTTGGCCCGTACCTGGATGGGGCTGACCTCCCGTCATGGCCGTCACCTGATTATCGAGAATTGCCAATACAAAGGCATGTTTGTTGTAAACCCCGTTTACAAGCCCTGGCAAACCCATGTGAAAGAAAGTGGAATCTCCTATGGTAGCTACAATGGGACGCAACTGGCCATCGACCTTGTGGGCCAGATAAAAACCCGACGACTGCGTTACCGAGGCACCCATGCATATGGAGGTATCGACAGTTTTCTGGTTAACTCCCAAGGTATAACATCCTATATCCGAAGGATATATTCCGTCGGGGAAAGCCTTCCTTATGGCGAAAAAGCTCGCCCTGTGAGGACATCCCGGGCATAGCATCGGGGGTTTGGGCGTTATCTTTAATTCTTCTATCGCCTTCTTCAAATCCTCATCAGCATCGCGAGTGCAAGTTTCACCCAGAGCTTTGCAAACCAATTCCTCCACCACTTCAGGTGTCAATTCGCCGGCTCTTGGCACATAGCCGTTCCATCGCCCCTTCACATTTCTGCGGTCAGTGATCTGAAGTTCTATTACGGGATAGGTCTCCTCAAGTAACAAAACATTTTCGTGACGGGCTATAAAATCGTTTACGAGGTCCAATGGCAGGGGGTGGGGTGTGCCTATCTTCAATACCGATATATCCTTTCTGCCCAGCTTTGTCAGCAAATCCATCACTACTGCAAAGGATATTCCTCCCGCAATAATGCCAAGTTTGGGTTTTTCCTGCGCCGTTATCTCAAAGTTGTACTTCGAGAAGTTTTTCGTAAATTCCTCTTTTACGGCATCCATCTTCTGGTTTAGCTTGGGATGGGTCGTCTTTACGTGGGCGGGAAGACAAACCCAACGCTTTACGTCCTTTACGAATTTGGCCGGTCTTTCCAGCCTTAAGGGATCGTTAAGCTCCACATCCTGTCTGCAATGATCGACTCTCACCGTAGGACGCAACATCACCGGTATCTTGTGCCTTTCGGACAACTCAAAACCATCTTTTACCATTTCCATGGCTTCCCTCGCGGAAGAAGGATCCAAGACGGGAACCTTGGCAAACAGACCGAACAATCTGCTGTCCTGTTCCGTCTGGGAACTGTGGGGCCCGGGATCATCGGCTACGATCAACAGCATACCGCCTTCAATGTCAAACTGAGCAGCGCTCATAAAGGGGTCAGCTGCAACGTTAAGACCAACATGTTTCATTGCGACACAGGACCTTTTTCCGGTAAAGGAAGCTGAAATCGCGACTTCGTACGCCACCTTTTCGTTCGTGCCCCATTCCACAACTGTTTTGGTATCGAGCAAATCGGCGAATTTCGCTATTGCCGGCAAAATTTCCGATGAGGGCGTGCCGGGATAGGCACAGGCTACCTCACACCCCGCTTCAACAACAGCCCTGGCAATCGCCTCATTGCCAAGCAGAACAGCCCTTTCAGTTGCCATTCGCATACACCTCTCTCGCCATTTTATTCTTTCAACAGATCCATGAGCTTGCTGTAAAAAGGCTCTGGTTTTTTGACCAACTTCCCCCGTCTGTCACAAAACCCGTGTTTGGTAAAGCCTTCGGCAAGAAGTTTGTCGTCACTATCACGATAGATTTTAAATTCAAAGGAAAGGCTGTGAGGTTTTATTTCTTTCAAAAAGGTCTCCACTCTAATGAGATCGTCATAGTGAGCAGGGTGTTTGTATCTGCATCTGACCTCGACAACGGGCATGAAGATTCCCTTTTCTTCCCACTCTGTGTATGGCATTCCGAATTCCCTGCAGAACTCGGTCCTGCCCATTTCGAACCACGTCAGGTAATTGGCGTAATATACTACTCCCATCTGATCGGTCGCACCGTAAGGCACTCTAACCGTAAGAGACGCGCTTAAAGACATTGTTTTCATCTCCCAGCCTGAAATGTAATGTACGCACAATAAAAGGGTAGCAGATCTATCATACCACATAGATCGATAAATATTCCACATGGGCTTGCAAAAAAATATTTACAGTAAACAGCAAAACTATGGAGGACAAACTAGCGACAACTTGCGCTATGCACTGCCATTATGCACTCACCGCTTACAACATCATATCCCAATTCTTTTAACTTTTCTTCCAGCTGTGGGTTTTCCGCACCTGGTTGGAACCATATAATCGGTCTATAGGCAATCTGCTTCAGTTCATCCAACAAAAATCCCTGATTTTTAGGACCAATGAATACCGAAAGGATATCG
This sequence comes from Acetomicrobium sp. UBA3949, assembly GCA_002385485.1. Lineage (GTDB taxonomy): Bacteria > Synergistota > Synergistia > Synergistales > Acetomicrobiaceae > Acetomicrobium. The sequence continues at coordinate 36,234 of DGDP01000036.1, forward strand.
ATGGCTTCCGAAATATCCTTTATCGAAGAGTAAAAGTCAAGATCGAAGATCTTAAGGCCCATATATTTCGGGTTTACGGGATAAATCACAAATTCTCTGGATTTTAAATAAGACAGCACTCCGGAGACAGGCTTTCCCGTTTCGACCGTAGCTCCCAACACGGCCACCTTGCAGGGGGAACATACGTATTCTTTTATTATCCTTTCCCACTCCATTCTCTCGCCCTCCTCTTTGTAAAATCCTTAGGGACACGCACGGTGTTCCTCGTTTATCTTCAACCTCCTCCCAAACCTTCCGTCACGGTCAACCTAAAATCAAAGACAGGCCTATCGACGTAAATCGTAGCTGCCACCTCCGTTTCCTCTCCGGGTAAGAGGGACACCCTTCTTGCCTTAAAGGACCGTTGCACCAATAATTTGTCCCCCTGTCCGTAAATGGTCACGATAAGCCCCGGCCCCTCGATCTCCCTCGATGAGACGTTTTTGATAGTCGTATTTAATTTAAAAACACCTTCTTCCCCGCTGTATTTAAAGGACGACGCCACCAAAACTAAGGAATCGTTTTTCTCTTCGGAAAATAGAGGAACCGCAAAAACCAAAATTACAGGGACAATCGCCAATAAAAACAATGCAACCGATAGTTGTCTTCGTTTTTTCATAATATATCCCCCCTTCTTTTCTCAGGTCATCTATATATATATTTTAGAATCAGCTTCAGGAAAATCCCAGTTTTATTTTAAGCGATAAAGGTGATATGGTGGCATTGAGTCCTCGCGCCGTGACTTCACGAACTGCGAAGTAGTTGCTATAATGGCTTGTGCGGAGGACTGGCCGAGCGGTCGAAGGCGGGTGACTTGAAATCACTTGTGCCGCAAGGCACCGGGGGTTCAAATCCCTCGTCCTCCGCCATTTTGTAAGCTCGAATTCACCACACGAAGGAGAGACGAAATGGGCGACCTTGCGATAGGAATAGATATAGGCGGGCACTATATAAAGGCTGCACTGGTTGAGGGAGACAAAATACTTCGAAGGTGGGAAGAACCAACCTCCGAGGGAAGAACCCTTAAAGGGGTTATCGAACAACTTCAACGTATCGTCGAAAAACTGGAACCTCCGGGTTACATGCTCTCCGTCGGTATTGGAATTCCCGGATTTTTGGACCTGCGGCGGGAGCACCTCGTTCTTTCTCCCAACTTTCCCGATTGGAAGGGCATTCCCATCAAATCCATGTTTGAAAAGAATTTGCAGAGAAGGATTGCAATAGAGAATGACGCCAATTGCTACGCTCTGGGCGAGCAAATAACCGGGCTTGCCAAGGGGCTTAGCAATTTCATCGTTTTAACTCTGGGGACGGGAATTGGCGGAGGAATAGTTTTGAACGGCAGATTGCTGATGGGGGCTCACGGCTACGCAGGAGAACCGGGACACATGGCCTTAGGCGACGATGAGCGTTGCGGATGCGGATGCCTCGGACATCTTGAAGCTATCGGAGGCACCGATGCAATCGAAAGAAAAGCAGGCCAGAACGACTTGCCCGAAGACATGAAGATACTTTGGGCGCGAAGGAAAGAGCCGGAGGTAGCACGAATCATAAACCCCTCTTTAGAGGCAATAGCCAAAGCTATCGCTTCGATGGTTCATCTCTTCGACCCCGAAACTATCATCTTGGGAGGGGGGCTCAGCCGAGCAGAGGGACTCCTTGCCGTCCTGGAACCCTTAGTCCACAAACATATCGTTCCCCTATACAAAGGCGCCTTCTCTTTGAAGATCAGTTCCCTGGGAAACGACGCAGCCATATTTGGAGCCGCTTCCCTAGTAAGCGAGGAATCACCTGCATCCTCCTGACCTGTTTGCGACGACTTCAAGCTTTGGGTGAACTGTCTTTTCCTCTTCCCTGAGCTTCTTCAACTCCCGTCTAATAGCAAAAAAGGCCAATATCGACCCGCCAAGATCGGTAGCCGGGAAAGCCATCCATATGCCATCCAAGCCCAAAAAACTCGGCATGATCAATACGGCCGGGTAGCAAATGCCGAGCTGACGGACAAGCTGAATGAACAACGCTTCCCGAGCTCTCCCTAAAGACTGGAGAGTATAGGAAGTGACCACGAATATGGCAGCAGCCGGTAGAAAAATGTAGCCAACCCTCAATGCACGTGCTGTCATATGGATTAACGTTAAATTATCGTTGCAAAAGATTTGCACGATTCTCCCGGCAAAAAACTGAGTAGAGAACCAGGAAAGAGAAAAGACCAACAGACAAGCCCCAAGGGCAAGCAATATGGCCTTTCTAACACGTTGATACAAGCCTGCTCCGTAATTGTAACCGATTATTGGTTGAGCTGCCTCGCTTATGCCGAGGGCCGGCAGAAAGAATAGTGTATCCAACGTGAGAAATATACCTACGGAGGATACGGCCAAATCTCCCCCAAGCCTCAGCGCTCTTTGATTTAAAAGCACCAACAACACGGCAAAGGATATTGATGTTATACAGGGAGTTATCCCTATCGACAATATGGAACCCATTAAGGAGGCTCGTGGTTTTAAATTCCTATATTTTATTTTAAGTACGCTGTATTTAAGATAATAAATTGCAACCCACAGGCATGACAGGAATTCTGAAATTGTCGTACCCCAGGCGGCACCCTTTATTCCCCAACCCAAGTGGCAGATAAAAAGCCAATCCAGGAAGATGTTGGCCCCCGTTCCCAGAACCAGGGTACCCATTGCCCACCTGGGCGATCCTTCGGCCCTGATCAATGAGTTAAGGACAAAGGAAATCACAAAAAAGGGCATCCCGTACAACACGATGACCATGTAATCGCGAGCTGAGCCCAAGATACCTTCGCTTGCACCAAAGAGTTTCAAAGCCGACTCAAGGGACGAAGCCATGCCGAGGCAGATAAAGATCGCGATAATAACGGATAAGGTAAAGGCATTCCCCAAGACCAGATCAGCCCTCTTTTTCCTGCCGGCGCCCAAACTCCTGGAGGCAATCGAAGTCGCCCCCACGCAAACCAAAAGACAGAGGGCAATGGATATCTCAAAAAGAGGGAAAGCCACCGTAACGGCAGCAAGACCCGTCTCGCCGACGTTTTGCCCTATGAAAATTCTATCAACTATGTTGTAGAGAGCATTCGCAAACAATCCCGCAATTGCCGGAAGCGAAAATGCCAAAAGAAGTCTGCCAACAGGTTCTTTGCCGAGTCGTTCTGTTTTTTCGTCGATATTGATCATCCAATTCCCCCTTTCGTGCTAAAATGCATACAATATCCACTCACTGCCGCAACCCTATTATACCACATGCTTCAATAGTAGCGAAGACGTCCTCGCACCATTGATACAATACAAAGCGACGTGATATGATTAATATATTAGAATTATGTTAAATAATTTAAGGGAGGCGAGGAAAAATGTCAGAAAGCAAATTCGATTTAAAAAATGCACTTGCCTATGCAATTCATGCTGAGATTCAAGCAAACGAATTCTATAAAACATGGGCAGAAAATGCCAGGACGCCGGCCTTGAAAAAGGAAATATCGGAACTTGCCGACTGGGAAGATACGCACAAAAAGACGCTATCGAAATACTATCAGGAGTTATTCGGCGAACCCTTTACTCCGGATCCAAATGTAACGGTTGACCCTGCCCTGCGCGTGCAGGCAGACGAATTTAAAGACTACTACTCCTTATTACGGCTAATATCTACGGCCTACCTTTCGGAGATGCGAGCAGCAGAATTTTACGAAAAACTGGTAGACGCAGTGGATTCCCAAGAGACCAAGGCAATGTTCAATGACCTGGCGA
>DGDP01000036.1:40233-53158 GCA_002385485.1 Acetomicrobium sp. UBA3949
GCAGTAGTGGCGGGTCCGGAAAAGGGAAAGTTGTATAGGGGCAAACACGGTTATCCCTGTAAAAGCGACGTGTCTTTCGAGGAAGTCAACCCCGACGACTTCGACGGCATAGTCATACCGGGCGGATATGCCCCCGATAAAATCAGAAGATATAAAAAGGCTCTCGATATCGTAAGAAGGCTAAATGAGGCCGACAAAGTCGTGGCTTTCATCTGTCATGCCGGTTGGGTTCCCATTTCGGCCGGGATACTCAAAGGCAAGAGGGCTACGTCCGTCGGAGCGATAAAAGACGACATGGTGAACGCCGGCGTGAATTGGGTAGATGAGGCAGCAGTAGTGGACGGAAACCTCATAAGCAGCAGAACACCTGACGACCTTCCCCAGTTTTGCAGGGCCATCATCGAGAAAGCCTCACCGAGCGGCTGTTGTCGTTAAAATAAAAAAAGGGGGCGTGAGCGCCCCTTTTTTTATTCCCTCGACGGCAAAACCTGCCTGCTCAATTTAACAGCACAAAGTTTTCCGCACATGGTGCAAGCTTCCCTGTCGCTTGCAAGGTGTGATTTAATTCGTACCAATTCCGGATCCAAAGCCTCGGCGATCATCGATTCCCAATCCAAATTTTGTCTCGCCAACGATATCCTTCTGTCCCGGTCACGAGCACCTTTAACGTCTTTAGCAAGGTCACCAACGTGAGCTGCCAATTTCGAGGCGATCACTCCGAGATATATGTCATTTTCATCGGGAAGACCGAGGTGCTCCGCCGGAGTCACGTCGCATAGAAAATCGGCTCCCGCCGATGCAGCTATTGCTCCGCCTATCGCCCCGGAAATGTGATCATATCCGGCTGCTATATCGGTAGGAAGAGGCCCTAAAACGTAGAAAGGCGCCTCGTCAGTTAGACGTTTTTCAAGCTCTACGTGAGGTTTTATGTGCTCTATCGGCACATGTCCCGGACCCTCTATCATGGCTTGCACTCCCCAATCGTTAGCCCTCCTCGCTAAATGAGCTAAGACCATGAGCTCCGCCAATTGGGGTTCGTCTATGGCATCCGCTATGGATCCCGGCCTAAATCCGTCTCCCAGACTTAATACCACATCGTAACGTTTGGCTATCTGAAGCAAATCATCGAAGTATTCGTAAAGAGGGTTTTCCTGTCTCGTTTTTTTCATCCAATACAACAGGATTGAACCTCCTCTGCTCACGCAGGGCATGATGCGCTCTGCCCCTCGCAAAAACTCCATCGACTGCCTGTTGACTCCGCAATGTACTGTTATATAATCGACGCCTTGACGACACTGTTTTTCGATAGAGGAAAACAACCTCTCGACGCTAAGGTCCTCCAGAGGTTTGTCCTCCCTTGCCAATTCACTCGCCACGGCATAAATTGGAACAGCACCCACCATTATGGGCGATTTTTCCAAAAAGAACGCCCTTGCCGAATCAAGGTCGCCTCCCGTCGACAGATCCATGATGGAATCCGTACCGGCATCGAGGGCAGCATTCAGCTTACGACCTTCAAGCTCAAGGTCGCAGCATTCGTCGCTGGTGCCCAAATTGGCGTTCACCTTGGTGGAAAGGCCTTTCCCTATACCCTTGATCCTTCTGATATCGTGGTTGACATTTTTGGGAATAACGACTTTGCCATGGGCCACCAAATCGCGAAGAACTTCCGGCGCAAGGCCTTCATCGTCTGCGACTTTCCGCATTTCCCCACTTATGATGCCAGCCATTGCCATTTCAAGTTGCGTATTCAATTAAAAATCCCTCCCGCTATTTTTTATGGGAAGGGAAAGGACATCACAAAAGTTCTTCTTTTGTCCGCCATTCCCTTCGCCAGCATTACCTGGATCAGGTTCTAGGGGTTCTCTCTCAGCTCACGCACATGAGCGCCCCCTGGCTTTTACAAATATAACATATTTTCATAAAAAAGTTTACGGAACAACGAAAAATATATCGCTATAATTGCTTACATATCATTATAAGTTCATTATGCGACGTTGATCAGTCCAAAAAACACGACTCTGCACATGTTTCTGGTACGGTCCAAAATAGGATATAAACTCTCATAATTTGGCACTAACCAAAGATATAGCTCCCCCTTAACATGAAAGCGAAAAACTAACGAAAAGGGGGAACTTGCAGTGAAAAACCAAATCAACTTCATCGGCAAAGAAAAGCTGGCAAAGCAATTCGTTGGAGGAGTCATCATGGACGTGACAAACAGTGAGCAGGCCAAAATAGCGGAGGATGCGGGCGCCGTGGCCGTTATGGCCCTAGAAAAGGTGCCTGCAGATTTGCGAAAGGAGGGCAAGGTGGCCCGAATGGCTGACCCTACAAAGATATTGGAGATAAAAAATGCCGTTTCCATACCGGTCATGGCCAAAGTGCGCATAGGACATTTCGTCGAGGCGCAGATCCTAGAACAACTTGGCGTAGACTTCATCGACGAAAGTGAGGTCTTAACACCTGCCGACGACGAACATCACATAAACAAGAGGGAATTTAAAACTCCTTTCGTTTGCGGTGCCCGCGACCTGGGAGAGGCCCTGCGTAGAATTGCCGAAGGTGCAACCATGATCCGAACCAAGGGGGAAGCCGGCACGGGCAACGTAATAGAGGCGGTAAGGCATGTCAGAACAATCTATGCCCAATTGAAGAAGCTTTTATCGGCAAACGAAGAGGACCTGCCAACCCTCGCCGGAGAACTGCGCGTTCCCTTGGAATTGCTGGAAACGTGTCGCGCAACAGGAGGGCTTCCCGTCGTCAACTTCGCAGCTGGCGGAATCGCCACCCCTGCCGATGCCGCTTTGATGATGCAATTGGGCTGTGATGGCGTCTTCGTCGGAAGTGGCATCTTCAAGTCGGAGAATCCTTCGGTAAGGGCAAAAGCGATAGTAAAAGCCGTAGCAAACTTTAAAAAACCCGAAGTTTTGGCAGAGGTATCAGCAGGGCTGGGAGAGGCTATGGAAGGAGTTTTAATTTAACGCACCAGAAACAAAAGTGTCGAAGAGGCATAACAGGGATCACAAAGGCATAATCAAAAGCAAAGTCAATGGATGTTGTCAAAGATGTCCAAAGGCTTATCGACACACAATGAACAAAGAGCTTATTACAGCAAGAACAATAGAAAAAGACAGCTTTCCCTGAAATGCCTCTTTATAAAGCTAACGGCTAGAAATTATCTCATTTCCCACATCAATGCCTTTTTGTAGAATCTTAGCGTTTATATCCCGTATTTTTGGCGAGAAAGCCTCGGCCAAGGTTCGAAACAACGCCTCAGTCGAAATCGCCTTCAAGCAGCTGGCAACTATTCCCAGAGAAAGCACGTTCGCGCTCTTAGGAGAACCCATTTCGATGGCAGTCTTCGTTATGGGAAATCCGACAAATCTCGAATCCAGCTTGTATTTTGACGCGTCAATCAAACCGGAATCGTAAACCACTTTGCAGTTTTTGTTTTCTATATCAAGATACCGAACCAGGGCTTCCTCGGCCAAAATGACGACGATATAGGGGCTTAAGGCATAAGGAAAGAGAATCTCGCCGTCAGAGATTACAACGTCCGTCTTTGTAAAGCCTCCCCTGGCCGATACTCCGTAAGCCTGCGTCTGAGAGGCCTTCAGCCCGGAAGCTACGGCAGCCTCGCCAAGCAAAGTCCCGGCTAAAATCACTCCTTGACCACCGATTCCCGCAAAAATAACTTCGTATTTCATGGACGATCACTCGCTTTCAAGCTCGTTCCTTGCCCGAGACTGTATTTCCCTGTAGCGGGACAGGAAGGAATGTCCTTTTTTATCGGCAAATACTCCGGTAACGAACTTTTCCTTAAGGTCTTCTTCGGATAAGTCCTTTACGCGCTCTATGGGTATCGACTGTTCCTTCAACCACTTCAGCATTTGCGACGCTTTGGAGAGCTTGTTGTACCTTCCAAAATAGGTCGGACAGGGAGATATCACTTCCACCAGGGAAAAACCTTCGTGAGAAAGGGCCATTCCGATGTATTTTTCTATCGTTGTCGCATGATAGACGGTCGTCCTGGCAACGAAACTTGCTCCGGCCGTCTCCGAAAGACGACAAACATCGAGCGCCGGCTCAGGATCCCCATACCAAGATGTCGACGTCCTGGAATCCAGCGGCGTAGTGCAGGAATATTGGCCGCCCGTCATTCCGTAGTTAAGGTTATTGGCCACCAAGGCGACGACGTCTATGTTCCTGCGCGAAGAGTGAATCAAATGATTTCCTCCGATTGTCGCGCTATCGCCATCACCCATCAAGGCTATGACCTTCATAGATTGATTTGCCACCTTTATGCCCGTTGCAACGGGCAAGGCCCTCCCGTGTGTAACGTGAACTGTATTGGCATAGAGATAATCATCGGCTTTACCCCAACAACCAATCCCCGTAACTACAACGACATCTTTCGGAGCAAGGCCGCCTTTTTCGAAGGCGTAAAGCATGCTCTTCAAGATCACCCCGTAGCCGCAGCCGGGACACCACTGATGGGGCAGGTTTTCTTCCCTCAAAAAGGCCTTCCAGCTAACTTCGCACGATCTTTTGCTCATAGCGATACCACCTCGCCCAAGACTTCGATAATTTCCTTAGGCGTCAGGGGTTCACCATCATAACGATTCGCCCCAAGGACTGGAACTTCGTCGGGGATGGCTTTTCGCACCTCCCCGATTATCTGACCCATGTTCATCTCGGGAACGATTACCCCTCGCTTGCCCTTGGAAATTTCGCTAATGTATTCTGCAGGGAAAGGCCATACCGTCTGAAGCTGTAGTACGCCTACGCTCAGTCCTTCCTCTCTCGCCTCCATCGCAGCCTGCCTGGCCGCCCTGACAGCTCCGCCAAAACAGATCACCAGATATTCGCACTCCGTGACGTCAAATTCTCTGTACTTTATGATATCGTCTTTATTTTTCTCTATTTTGTCGTAAAGCCTCTTGATGAGTTTTCTCGCTTCCTGGGGAGAACTTGTGGGCAAGCCTTTCTCGTTGTGGGTCGAGGAATGAAATCTGGTTAAATAATCGCTGCCCGGTGTAACCATGGGAGGCACCAGGTCGTCGTCGGCTTTGTATGGGAAATATTCTTCAAGCCCTTCAGGGGGTCTCTTTCTGTTCACGATCTCGACCTCATCCCTGGAACGGAGAACGCAGTTTTCGCGCAAGTGACCTACCGTTTCGTCGGCCATGAAAAGGACGGGGCATCTGTACTTTTCAGCCATATTAAACGCTTGAACCATGAGATCGAAACACTCCTGCACAGTAGCAGGAGAGAGGGCGATCACGGAGTGATCCCCATGGCGTCCCCAGCGGGCCTGCATGATGTCTGCTTGAGCTGGGCGGGTAGCCAATCCTGTGCTTGGGCCTGACCTTTGGACATTGACTATCACGCAGGGAACCTCTGCCATGATGGCCAGGCCAATGTTTTCCTGCATCAAGGAAAAACCCGGGCCCGATGTGGCTGTAAAGGCCTTGGCCCCTCCAATGGATGCACCTATTACGGCGGCAATGCTTGCGATTTCATCTTCCATTTGAAGATAGCAACCCCCTATCTGAGGGAGCCTTCTGGATGCCCTTTCGGCCACCTCTGACGAAGGGGTTATGGGATATCCGGCAAAAAATGTCGCCCCCGCCAGGAGCGCACCCTCCACTATGGCCTCATTGCCCAACATGAATCTAACTTTTTTCTTCACTGTCATGACACTCCTTTGGTTCGACCTCAATGGCAAAGTCCGGACAGCGCAATTCGCAAGTTCCGCAACCTATGCATTCGTCAATCCTCTCCGGGATTGGGCATCCGAACTCATCGCTTTCAAAGACCTTCTTGGGGCAAAATTCTATGCAAATTTCGCATCCCTTGCATCGTTCCCTTCTTATCCTAATTAGGAATTCCCTACCCTCAGCTATTTCGATCTCACCTTCATGGGAATGCATACTTTACCCCCCTCTCAAACATCGACGGATTTTATGACCAGGCGATCAACAAAAGCATCCAGGTTTAGGCACTCATCCTTTCTTTGGCTTTTTCGAGCAATTTCGTGTAGTTTACTACCGCTCTGACATGCTTGCCGTAACTGACAATCCCATTTTTATCGCTAATTTCAAAATCGAAGGTCAATCTGTTGCCGTCTATCTCCTTCAAGACAACTTTGTAAGAGACTTCGGCTCCCATCATAGTAGGCTCTTCATGAGTTATCTCGGTGTGATAGCCAACGGATATGAACCCCTGAGGCAGTGCCTGGTCAACCATTTCCGTAGCCATTCTAACGACCATATTTATACATGCAGAAGTCGATAAGAACTGTTCAAGGTAAAGCGACGAATTGCCGACGGTATCATCGACGGAAACAGTCTTCTTAATAGCCCTTTCCGAACCAAGGGAAACCAATTGAGAAATATTCAACATCTACAACACCTCCTGAACCGTTTATTTAGTCTCAATTTACCACAATATCACCTTTCTTCCAATTGATCAGACCGCCAGGAAAAAAAGTCGCGAGCAAATCCTACAAGCCAATCAAATTCGCTCGCGACCAAAAAATTAAGGCGTAAGAAAACTTGTTAAATTCTATTTAAAATCTCCCTCGCGGCCTTCACGCCCGAAAGCAGCATCCCCCCGAAGATGGGCCCCATCCTGGGACCCCCGAAGGTGGCGTTGGCTGCCATTCCGGCCACATAAAGACCCGGGAATACCTCGCGGGTGTTTTCTATTGTCAACTTCTCTGCCCTATCGGGCGACATAAACTTCTCGCCTTCAATGTTGCCAGTTGTCGTGAAAAGCCTGCCCGGCATCTTGCGCGCCACTACTCTTACTACTTCAGTGTCGTGTCCCGTAGCGTCTATCACATATTTGCAATGAATAGACAGTGGATCAACGTGAAGGCCTGCCATCTCCACGGCCGTCCAATTTACAACGAGCCCATTTATCCTCTCTTCATCATCCACCACTACGTCCTCCACGCTAAGGGCATTAAATATCGTCGCTCCAGCCTTCACGGCCTTGCTCGTTAACGTGCTCACGGACTCGACGGAATCGGCAGTGTAATATCCCTCAACCTCATAGGGCTGTACATTGACGCCCAGCCCTTCTAAGATTTTTTTAGCTTCCTGCTGTATCACTATCTCATTAAAAAGCATTCCGCCTCCCCACATGCCACCGCCAACGCTGAGCTTGCGTTCGTAAAGGGCCACCTTCTTGCCAGCCCTGGCCAATTCGAGAGCTGCCACCAGCCCAGAGGGGCCTCCGCCAACTATGGCAACGTCGAGCTCTAGACAATTCATTAGCTTCTTGAAGTACCCTTCAACTATGGCTTTTGTTATAATCAACTCATCGAGCTTCACCTTAAAGCACCTCCCATTGATTTAATTTTCCGTAATAAAAAATCTAAAAGCCGCTCTTCGGCGGCTTTTAGATTTTTATCGAGATTTTCGGTTGATTTAATTTTTTCGGCTCGCCCTTCCTCCGCCAGCATTACCTGGGTCAGGTCTAGGGGTATGCTCTCAGCCCCGCCGTCGCGAAGCACCCCCGGCGATATATTTTTCATATATAAAATATATTATTACCTTCTCCCAAATTCGTCAAACAAATCACATATTTTGAAAGGTCTTTAATCAAATGACATACTCCAAAACAAGCCATGAATCCGCTCTTCTTGAAATTAGTTATTGGCTGGCATTTTCGTAGCCTTTATCAATGGGGAGGTTTTCGCCTCTGGCAGCGGTCGTGGAAAGCTCGTCGCAACGTTCGTTCTCCACATTCCCGTCATGCCCTCTGACCCAAAGAAATTCTACTTCATGTTTTTCGCATAACCGGAGCAGTTGTTCCCACAGATCAACATTCAAAGCCCTTTCCTTTTTATTGCGCATCCATCCATTGGCCTTCCACCTCTTTACCCACCCCTTATTCATGGCGTCGGCGAGATACCTCGAATCAGTATAAAGCTTGACCTTACACCTGCACTTTAGGGCGCTCAATCCCGCTATGGCTGCATATATCTCCATTCTGTTGTTCGTCGTAAGCCTGAATCCTCCCGATATTTCCTTTCTGTGGCCGTTGTAAAGCAAGACTACACCATATCCTCCCGGGCCGGGATTGCCTAAACAGGCACCGTCGGTGTAAATGGTCACCTCTTTCAATTCCTCTCTCTTTTCCTCTTCTTCGAAAGTCATCATCTCCCGCCTTTCACATTTCATAATCACAATGCCTTCCACTAAAAAAACGAAACAAAGTCTACGATTCCATTTAATTCCATTTAGTCAGATCCATAGGGTAAATATGCAAATATCCCCCCGCCAATTGAATTCGCGGGGGGATATTCTATAAAATATACGCCCTCTTCGGACTTAATCTCTATGGCTCCGGCGGCAGGACTCGAACCTGCAACCTAGTGGTTAACAGCCACCCGCTCTGCCGGTTGAGCTACGCCGGAGTATGCTTTTTATCTGGAGGCGGCACCCGGATTCGAACCGGGGTATAAGGGATTTGCAGTCCCCTGCCTTACCACTTGGCTATGCCGCCGAGATCTCTGGAGCGGAAGACGGGATTTGAACCCGCGGCCCCCACCTTGGCAAGGTGGTGCTCTACCCCTGAGCTACTTCCGCATTCTCTTACCTTACCTCATGTTCTTGCCTTTGATTCTTTCTTTCAATTCTTTCTTTCAATGGTGGCGAGACCCAGAATCGAACTGGGGACACGCGGATTTTCAGTCCGCTGCTCTACCTACTGAGCTATCTCGCCTCTCGCCACCCGGTCAAAATATGGCGGGGCTGACGGGACTTGAACCCGCGGCCTCTGACGTGACAGGCCAGCGCTCTAACCGGCTGAGCTACAGCCCCGCATATTGCTGCCTCATGGTGGGCGGAATAGGGTTCGAACCTATGACCCCCTGCGTGTAAGGCAGGTGCTCTTCCGCTGAGCTATCCGCCCTCAGCGCGTATTAGTATAACCGTGACCCGGCAATTCTGTCAATCTCAATGGGACCGCATTTTTCAAAAAGACCAATTAAAAATCATAACGTAATTTAAATTGACGAAAAATGCAGCTTCACACTCGAATCATCCCTCATGAAAGGTAAGTAAGCCCTATTTTTAGTATAGCATTGTCCTCTTCCAGAAACCCCGCAAAATGTCGTCCAGCTGATCCAAGTCCATAAGAAAGGCGTCATGCCCATTATCGCTTTCTATTTCGTCGTAAAAGGCTTCGGCGCCGGCTTCCCTGGCTTCGGAGACTATCCCTTCAACCTGCCAATTGGGAAAGAGAAGATCGCTCGATATGCCCACGGCCAAAAGCTGGCCGCCAATCCTTGAAAACGCTTTTTTAACCCCTCCCCTGCCCTCTCCTATATCGTGCAAATCCATAGCCCTGGTCAAGTATAAATAGCAATTTGCATCAAACCTTTGCACCAACTTTTCGCCATGATGGTGAATATAGGTTTCGATCTTGAATTTGCCGTCCCAATCCCAGGGAGCGCCGAAGGCCAGCTCCCTCATGTATCTTTTGACAAAAGTTTCCTCGCTCCTGTAGGTGATCATGGCCAACATCCTCGCTATGGCGAGTCCTCGTTCCGGAGGAGCCGAATCGTAATAATCTCCTCCTCGCCATTGGGGGTCTGCCATTATCGCCTGGCGCTGAACCTCGTTGAATGCAATCGCCTGAGGATACGTAAAGGCAGGAGCTGCTATCACTACGGAGCGTTTTACGGCTTCGGGAAACATCACGGCCCATTCCAAAGCTTGCATCCCGCCCAAAGAACCTCCGATTACACATTCGAGCTTCTCGATGCCAATAATCTTTAAGGCTTCATGCTGCGCTTTCACCATATCCCTGACGGAAAATACAGGAAAACGCATACCATAGGGACGCCCATCATCATCGCAAGGGCTCAAGGGCGAAGTACTCCCGTAAGGGCTCCCCAAGACGTTGAAGCAAAGAACGCAAAACCTCTCTGTATCGATGGCCTTGCCGGGACCAACCAAAGGATCCCACCACGCCTCAGGCAATCCGTGGACGTCAGGGCCGGCGACATGATGACTCCCGGTAAGGGCATGACATACCAGTATCACTCCTCTGGCATCTAAAGGCCCGTACACGGCATAGGCCTGCCTGACCTTTTTTAATACCCTGCCGGACTCCAGATGAAGCTCTGGTATCTCTACCATTCCAATGGTTTCTTCCAGGAACTTACTTACCACGGACAGTTTACCCGCCTTCTTTTTTTAAATTGAACTTAAGGCACGATCGAGGTCGTCGATGATGTCCTCTACATCCTCAAGCCCTATGCTCAATCGCACCAATCCGTCCTCTATTCCCGCCTTTTCCAGCTCCTCTCTGCTTAGTTGGCTGTGGGTGGTTGAGGCAGGATGAATGGCCATGCTCCGGGCATCCCCTATGTTCGCTATGATCGAAAAGAGGTTCAAGCTATTCAGAAACTTCCTCCCCGCCTCAATTCCTCCCTTCAAGCAGAAAGCTATCATGCCGCCATATCCCTCTCGGAAGTACTTCTTCGCCCTACCGTGATGGGGATGACTCTCCAAGCCGGGATAGGACACCCAAGCCACTTCCTCGCGTTCTTCCAGGAATCTGGCAACGGCAAGGGCGTTTTCGCTGTGCTTTTTCATCCTGAGAGACAAGGTGCCGATGCTCATCCAAAGAAGATAGGCATCGAAGGGGGACATGCACCCTCCAATATCCCTCAGAGCGCAGGCACGCAGTTTGGTCGCCAGTGCTTTTGTACCGAAGGCCTCGGAAAACACCACCCCGTGGTATGCCTCCTCCGGTTCGGTAAATTCCGGCCATTTCTTCATACTTCCCCAATTAACGTTACCACCGTCTACAACTACTCCCCCTATGATGTTGCCGAAACCGCTGAGATATTTAGTAGCCGAATGGACCACTACATTTGCTCCCCATTCCACTGGCCGACAGAGGGCAGGAGACATGAAAGTATTGTCCACTATCAGCAAGGCTTCGTTATCTCTCGCTATGGCAGCAAGCTCCTCAAGGGGAGCTACGTTCAGACTTGGATTTCCCACTGTCTCGGTTATTATGCAACGAGTTTTCGGAGATACAGCTCTTGCCACTTCCTCAGGATCGTCCGTATCAACGACACTTACTTCCACGCCGAATTTAGAAAAGATATTCGAAAGCAAAGTCAAAGTCCCGCCATATACCTTGCGTCCCACTACGACGTGGTCGTCCTTTTTGCAGATTAAAGAAAGCAATTGATTGAAGGCCGCCTGCCCCGACGAAGTGGCAACAGCAGCCGAACCGCTTTCAAGGTCTGCAATTACCTCTTCAAAAGCTGCAACCGTAGGGTTTCCGATTCGAGAATATATGAAACCTTCCTTTTTCAGCTCGAACAGAGACGCGGCCTCCTCGGCGGAACCGAACTTGTATCCCGCCGTCAAATATACGGGAAGTCCAAAGGATCCAGTGCTTGGATCGTGATCCCACCCCGAGTGAAGCGCCCTGGTCGAAAATCCTTTTAAATCTTTTTTCAACTGATTGGCCTCCTTTGGTGAAGTTTAATTAAAAAGCCTTCTCCCTTAAGAGGGAAGAAGGCTTTTCGCTCGTCCCTCTCATCACTCAACCTTTCGGTTGCAGGTTTTGGCACCACGCTCCCCAAAGGGTAAGCAGGTTGCCGGGCTTCGCAGGGCCAGTCCCTCCGCCGCTCTGGATAAGAGTTCCAAAATATTTTATCAGTATTTACGCGTTGCCTAATGATACCATCTTTCCGTCAATTTTCAATCGGAGGCTGCAAATTTTTCAAAGTTGCAGCCAAAGATGGACTTTAAAAAGTCGTCACTCATATCAAGTTGGGCTAAAAGCCTCTTATATCGCTCTAACGAAAGAATGGGATAATCGCTTCCGTAAAGGAACTTTCCGGCCAATCCCGCCGCTTCGATGGCTTTAAAAATAGCCGGGTCATAAAGAAAGGGCGCGGCTGCCGTATCGTAATATGCGTTTTTTAGGGCGAACTTCATCTCGGGCATCATCTCGTAAACCCAAAGCCCGCCGCCGAAGTGTGCAAATATCACTTTTACTTCGGGGTGATTGAGACAAAAGGCCGCCGCTTCCTTAGGGCCCACATTACCCTTTCCGGGGTAGTCATGGCCGACGGGCTCCGCGGTATGAATCATCACAAACATGTTCATCTCGTGGCAGGCAGCAGCAAGCCTCCACGTTTCCCTGGCATCGGTGATATCGAAATCCTGCCCCTGAGGAAAGATCTCGCCTACCCCTATCAGCCCTTCCTCCCTGCACCTTTCTATCTCCTTTACGGCGCCCTTCGTCAAGGGGGGCACCACCACCATTCCCTTAAAACGGTCGGGGTGCTCTTTCACTGCGGAGATTACGTAATCGTTGCAGAGCTTACATAAAGCCAGATCGCTGAAGGAAAAACCGAATATAAGGCTTTGCTTGATGCCATCGGCATCCATTTGAGCAATCACGTCGTCCACAGTTGCCCATCTGTGCACCTTGCCTCTGGCGAGCATTCCGAAATAGGGCTCACTTTCAGCGATCCTCTCCCAATCGCGTATGACCTCCGGAGGATATACGTGGACATGGCAATCAACGATCCTCACAAAAGAGCCCCCTCGCTATTTTTGTCATTTACGAACCCCTCTCGCAGGATTTCTATGTTAGAAGATATTTTTCTTGCAACATGTGCCTTATTCATCGTATATAAATGTATCCCTCTCACTCCAGAGGCTATCAGATCCACTATCTGGTCCGTGGCATAGGCAATGCCTGCTTCTTCCAGTGAACGAGGATCGTCGGCATACCTGTGAAGAATCCTGACGAACTTCTTTGGCAGCGAGGCCCCGCAAAGAGTTACTATCCTTTCGATTTGATTTTTGTTCACCACTGGCATAATTCCTGCCGATATGGGCACTTCTATGCCTGTCTCTTATACACATCT
>DGDP01000093.1:0-278 GCA_002385485.1 Acetomicrobium sp. UBA3949
AACCGTTTTTACGCATAAATCCCTTGAATTTCCGCATTATCGAAGAATCGGGACAAGTCAGATAATTTTTTGGTTCGTATGAATATTCCTCCAAGCCTTCCAGATTGGTTTTCACATTATGGGCATGGACATGCTCTCCTGCTCGAATCTCAACAATTGCCCTTCCAATGGGGAATCCGTACTTTACCACATTTTCTCCGGATTTTATATCCTTTAAAGCGACCTTATGTCCTACGGGCACATCGCTTATCAACGTCAAAAACTGTCCACCAATTGTT
>DGDP01000093.1:472-12691 GCA_002385485.1 Acetomicrobium sp. UBA3949
ATAAGAGACAGGTCAAAAACTGTCCACCAATTGTTACGACATCGCCCGTTTTAAGTTCTTTTACAGCAACTGCAACGTTATCTTTGGAAGTTATTTGCAATATAGACATTGTATTCACCTTCCACTGCTATACTCCAGGCAAAGAATTTAGTGCCTCAGATATCTTGGCGGCAATTTCCTGAACCTTTCTTCCCGCTTCTAGCATCTTTTCTTCTTGGAACCTATAAGCCGGAGCGGAAACGCTTATGGCGCCTACGGGCCTGCCATTCTGCAATATGGCCGCTCCGACGCAACAAATCCCCTCTTCGTTTTCCTGCAAATCCTTTGCAAAGCCCTCCTGCCTGATTTTAGACAATGCAGCCATTAGATTTCCACGATCAACTATAGTATTGGGCGTTTTTGAGACAAGCTGGGTTTTCCTTAAATAGGCGTCCAGCTCCTCTTTGCTCAAGGAAGCTAAAATCGCCTTGCCCGCTGCCGTGCAATATAAAGTCAGATGCGCACCAATTCTGGAGTGCATCCTCACTGCATGGGGAGTATCTAACTTCTCGATGTAATATGCTTCATCCCCATCGAAGGATATCAAATGAACTGTCTCTCTGGTAAAATCCCAAAGCTCCACCAAGTAGGGTTTAGCTATCTCCAACAAGACATTTTGTCCCTTGTAGGCACTGGCCCAAAAAAGCACTGCAGGACCTATGGCATACTGCCCGTTGCAGCGCACAATAAGCGAATGTTCTTCAAGGGTGTTAAGAATTCTAAAAACTGTAGTTTTTGGCAACGATATCTTGCCCACTATCTCCGACAGACTTGAAGGCTGCCCCAGCTCGGCAAGACAATTCATGACATCTACTGCTCTTTCTAAAACCCGTATGTTTGCAACGCCAGGCATTTAAATTCCTCCATGTGGAAAATAATTTCATTGTTTGTATATTATACCATAATTTAAATTTCTCTTATTGGAAAATAAACGCCCTTGTACGAATATTAACAGAAAAATTGGTAATACCCAACGACAAATATGGTTACAATTATAACAGGCAAAACGTAGGTCATGTAGCCCCTTAAACCCTCGGGAAATTTAGGGCCTATTCCGGTGTTAGCTTCCTTTATGAAGTTGTCCCAACCCCAACCGTATTTGGGAGTGCAAAAGAGCACGAAAATGAGGGAGCCGATGGGAAGGAGGTTGAAGCCCACGATAAAGTCCTCTAAATCTAATATATTGGTGCCTTCTCCCAGGATCTCCAAACCGCTCCATGGGCCAAAACCCAAAACGCAGGGAAGGGAAGCTATGAACATGACAACTATGCCGATGTAAGAAGCTTTTTTCCGGCTCCACTTCCATTCATCCATAGTAAAGGCTATAAGATGCTCAAAAACGGCTATGACAGTGGTGAGGGAGGCAAA
Source organism: Acetomicrobium sp. UBA3949 (assembly GCA_002385485.1). Lineage (GTDB taxonomy): Bacteria > Synergistota > Synergistia > Synergistales > Acetomicrobiaceae > Acetomicrobium. Next base: position 1,880 of record DGDP01000093.1, read on the forward strand.
GGAAAGAAAGACGAAGAAAAGCGTCCCCCATAACCTTCCGCCCATCATGGAGTTAAATACGTTTGGAAGGGTCACGAAGATCAATCCGGGGCCGGCTCCGGCATCCACTCCGAAAGCAAAGCAGGCCGGGAATATGACCAATCCAGCCATCAGGGCTGATAGCGCCCCAAAAAATATGACATATACAGATTCCCCCGTCAAAGCTCTCTTTTTACTCAGATAACTTCCAAAGATCGTCATACTTCCTATGCCTAAGCTCAAAGAAAAGAAGGCCTGGCTCATGGCGGCATAAACCGCTTCCCAACTTAGCTTGGAAAAATCAGGTTTAAGGTAAAAGGCCAAGCCCTTTTCAGCGCCGGGCAAAGTAACGGAACGTATGATAAGAACGATTAGCAATAAAAATAGGCCGGACATCAAAACTTTGCTAACTCGCTCAACTCCCGCCTGCAATCCTATTGAGCAAACGATAAAGCCGAGTATAACGGTCAAAGCCATCCAGAGGACCAATTGGGGAGTGTTGGATACAAAGGAAGCGAAAAAACCCTCAACTTCTTCGGGTGATAACATGGAAAGATGGCCGACAGCAGTATGGTAAACATAGGCCAGGCCCCATCCTGCTACGGTCGTATAAAACATCATCAGGATCATGTTTCCCATTACCCCCAGGTAACCGTATATGTGCCATTTGGTACCCGAAGGCTCAAGAGATAGCATAGCGCCCGCCAAATTTCTTCTACTCGCCCTCCCCATGGCGTATTCGCACACCATGATGGGAAGCCCCATCACCATAAGAAAGAGAACATAAAAGAGTACGAAGACTGCCCCGCCGTAACGCCCTGTTATATAGGGAAATCGCCATACGTTTCCCAATCCAACGGCACATCCTGCAGAGACCAAAATAAATCCCAACCTCGTGGCTAACTGTTCTCTTTCCTGCAAAGAAATCCACTCCTTCTGCGATATTAGTAAATGTGAACGGTAGTTACCCAAAAAAACAAACCCCCTCAACGGTACCATCTTGGGGGTTTGTTTTGCGTTTGTACTATTGCCAAAACAACGCTCTGATCCTTCCTAATGCAATGTTAAGCGCAACTTTCCGAACCCTTTATCGCCAAAGCAATCCTGTCGACAATCAACCCTATCCCGAATCCAATTGTAGAAGCCATTAACCACCCAAATCCGTTACCCACGAGGGGAATCATGGAAACGATGTCACCCCAAACGGAGATGGTTGCCCCCATAGCGGACAGTCCGTCATACAAGCTAACCAAGAGGGTTCCCGCAAGAGCAGTTACATATGCGTACTTGCAGGAATCATTAAATACGGGAGAAAGCAGGTTCATGAACATCAAGACTATGACGATGGGATAGACAACGACCAAGATGGGCACAGCAAATCTGATTATTCCGTCGACGCCGATCCCCGCAAAAAGCGCACTGAATATGGTCGAGAGGGTGACGACCTGAAGGTAGGTAACCCTATTTTTAGATAGATTGCTGAAAAATTCTCCGGTTGCAGCAGTCAAACCGACTGCCGTAGTCAAACAGGCAAGAGCTACCGCTATGCCCAAAGCGACTAAGCCGACATCCCCTGCAATCTCGGCCACAATGGTAACAAGCAAAGTCGTCCTTGGAATATCACTGGACATAAAGGAAACAGTCGCCCCCAAATACATCAATCCCCCATAGACGACAAGCAGGCCGGCTGCAGCTATAAGCCCTGAGATTGCCGTCATCTTAATAGAAGAAGTCCTTCCGTACCCCTTTGCACGGATGCTTTGAACTATTATGCCGGCGAATATAACTGCAGCAAGGGCATCCATCGTTTGGTAACCTTCCACAAAACATGAAGAAAATGCCGCACTCTTCGCTACGTTCGGATCCAGCGGCGTGCTTATCGGATTAACGATACCTGCTATAATAATGAAAATCAAAAGGCCGAGCAAGCCCGGAGTTAAGACCCTTCCGATTATATCAATTACCGAGGACTGCTTCATCGAAAAATAATATGTCAGAGCAAAAAAGCCAATAATGGGTATGTAGGGGTTCATATTTGGGAAAAAGGGTTTAACGGCAACCTCAAAAGTTGTGGCGCCTGTTCGGGGAATGGCAAGAAGCGGACCAATGCACAATACGACCAAAGATCCCAGGAGAATAGCAAAAAGTTTGCCTCCCTTATCGGCAAACTTTTCAAAGGATCCATCATATTGAGACATGACCATGACTCCCAAAAGAGGCAATCCAATGCCAGTAATACCAAACCCCAACATAGCGGCGACCCATTTGGTTCCGAACAAGGACCCCAAATAGGGAGGGAATATTAAATTACCCGCACCAAAAAACATGGCAAACAGGGCAAAGCCGGTAACGATTACATCTCTTGTGTTAATTCTCTCCATTTTGGCAGACAGCCCCCTTTACGCAATTTTGTTTAAATTTTCTGCAATAAAAGAATTGTATATATCTGCATACTGTGTCCAATATATCAAATATATATTCCAGGTGCAAGTGAATTTGATATTTTAGCTTTGCCTAATTATATATTAGTAGTCATGAAGTTAAGCCCGGTATGCCGGGGTGCTCAGATACTTATCCCCCCGGTCAGGCGCTACCGTAACGACGATCGAATTATCCTTCAGTTCTTTCATTACCTCGTTGGCTGCCCATAAATTGGCACCGCTTGATATACCTAAAAACAAGCCTTCTTTTTGAGCCAAATACCTTGTCATGTCGATCGCATCTTCGTCTGACACCTTAATTATTCGATCTACCAAAGAAAGGTCCAAGTTTTTAGGTATAAATCCGGCGCCAATGCCCTGGATAGCATGCGATCCGGGCGCGCCGCCGCTTAACACCGGCGAACCGGCCGGTTCTACAGCGATAAGTTTCATATTGGGAAATGCTTTCTTCAAAAATCTTCCAACTCCCGTCAAGGTGCCACCGGTACCAACTCCGGCGACAAAGGCAGCAATATCGCATCCTTTAGCATCCAGCAATATTTCAGGAGCAGTCGTTACCATATGAGCCCAAGGATTTCCGGGGTTGGAAAACTGATCCAGCATGACGGCACTCGGGATTTCTTTTACAATTTGTTCCGCCCTCTTTATAGCGCCTCCCATGCCCTCCGAAGCCTGCGTTAATTCCAGTTTTGCCCCATAGGCGGCTAATATTTGTCTCCTCTCTAGGGACATTGACTCAGGCATGACCAGTATAACTTTTATGTTCATAGTCGCCCCAAACATTGCCAGCGCAATACCGGTGTTGCCAGACGTTGGCTCCACTATAGTAGTGTCTTGTTTCAGCTTGCCGGCCTGCTCGAAATATTTGAGCATACCCCATACGGCCCTATCTTTTATTGATCCGCCTATATTATTGCCTTCCAGTTTCGTCAATATATATCCTTTCTTAGAGGACAATTTGATCGATGGCGTCCTCCCTATTAACTGCCCAATCGCGACTTCATCCAACAACATATCAAGCGACCTCCCTTTCGTTTTTTTCGTTAAGCTGATTCCTCAAATTTACGACTTCTTCCTGTAAGATTTGCACGCTCTCCTCAAGCTGAGCCAGGCGCACCAAAAGCGAATGTTGTAAAGAGGGCTCCGAGGGCTTCAAATTTTCCCTCAGCCTAATTCCCCTGTATTTGACAACCGTGGCAGGAATTCCGACGACTGTGCTGTCTTGTGGAATATCCCTCAACACCACGCTCCCGGCACCAACCTTCGCATTCCTGCCGACGACAATATTCCCCAATATCTTGGCGCCGGCTCCTATAAAAGCCCCTTCTTCCACTGTCGGATGGCGTTTCCCCTTCTCTTTTCCGGTTCCGCCCAGGGTCACGCCGTGGAACAAAGTGACATTGTCCTTTACAACGGCAGTTTCTCCAATGACCACGCCCATTCCGTGGTCTATGAACACCCCTCTGCCAATCTCTGCTCCAGGATGTATTTCAATTCCAGTCCACCAGCGCACTATTAAACCCAGAAATCTAGGCAAAATGGGAATGCGAAGTTTCGTATGTAGAAAGTGTATAAATCTATGGGCTAAAATGGCCTGAAAGCCGGGCGTGCACAAGATGATTTCAAGCGCACCCCTTAAACCGTCGGGTATGGCTGGATCTCTATCTTTTACTGCCTGATAATCTGACTTTATCGTTTGCCATATTTTTCTCACTCTTCATTCCTCCCTTTGCAATTAACGTAAAATATTAAGAGGGCTTTCGCTGCGGCGCGAAAGCCCTCTTAATATTTAAAAAAATTTTATATTTTAAATTAACTTGCCTTTGGCTTTGGCCACAGCTTTTCTATAGCCGCGGCCCCAAGCCGCGGTAGATCATGAAGCGATCCACCGACAACAACAAGCGCAAAAAAGCAAGCCATTAATCTTCATCCTTAATCCTCCAACCACAAGCACGAAATTGTTTATGTAAATTTACATAAAATATCTCCTTAAGTCAAGTAGGTATACATAAAATTTAGCTAGACCTAAATATCAAAAACGATTATAATTTATGCTTGACATGTAGAGATGTCAAATATAAATGGGGGTGATAGACTTGGAAAGAAAAGGTGTAGTTACCATGCACGGCAACCCAATTACCCTGATAGGCCCTGAGCTGAAAGTGGGAGACAAAGCCCCGGATTTCACGGTTGTAAATCAAGACATGAGGGAAGTCAAAAAATCTGACTTCGCCAATAAGATTAAAGTCATATCCGTAACGCCTTCTCTCGATACGTCCGTATGCGATGTTCAAGCCCACAGGTTTGAGGAAGAGGCCACATCTCTGCCCGATGATGTAGTCGTTCTCAACATATCCATGGACCTTCCCTTCGCAATAAAGAGATTTTGCACTTCAGGGAACATAAAGAAGGTCATTGCTCTGTCAGATCACAGAGATGCCTCTTTTGGTACAAATTGGGGCGTCCTGATTAAAGAACTGCGGCTCCTTGCAAGATCAGTTTTTATAGCGGACAAGGACGACGTTATTCGCTACGTCCAAATTGTCCCTGAGGCCACAAACCATCCGGATTACGACGCCGCATTAAAGGCACTAAAAGAGCTGATAAAGTAAACCTTAATAAGTTGCTGTCCAAAAAGCCCGCTTACCAAAGATAAACGTAAGCGGGTTTTTTCTTCTTTAAATGCCATCGATCAAAGGCTTATATTCGCCAACCAACCAAACAGCGTATCTAAAAATCGGGGGTTGATCACAAATTCGATCAGCAGACCCATGGGAATGATGGAGCGCAGGGCAACCCAGAGGTCAACATTTTCCTCTTTCCTGGCAATGTACCCTAGGGCTGCTTCACCGCATATAGCACCAATCAAGAAATAACCCCATTTATAGGATTCTGCTTTCATTGAATACTCCAAAATTCTGTATGCCACCCAGGCAGACCACGAGGATTGCAAAAACACCTCCAAAAAAAAAGAGCAACCCAAGCAAAAACTTCTGGTATCCTCTTGCCCATTTCACGTCCTTTGGGATCTCGTCATAGAAATGATCTTTTATCCATTTTATCCCCTTCGGGACGACGGCAACGTACGCCCTCGGGAATATAAAGGAATACATCAACAATCCCGTAAAGAACTTGAGCATGGGTGGCAAAATCCTCGTCCCCCTAGCCTCTAATAGGCATATGTTTTTGCTTCTTCTTCTCCCGTCAGCACTCTTAAAACTCCCTGCGAAAGGGCAAGCATCTCATCCTCGCCGGGATATACAAAGATAGGAGCAATGAAGCTTACGCGTTTGGTGACCATGTCTACGAATTTATTGCTATAGGCAATGCTTCCGGTGATAATTATTCCATCGACCTGGCCTGAAAGAACGGCTGAATACTCAGCGATAGTTTTAGCAACCTGATATGCCATTGCATTATAGACCAACTCAGCTTTGGCGTCACCCTCGGCTATCCTTTTTTCGACTTCGCGCGCATCGTTAGTCCCCAGATGGGCAACCAATCCGCCTTGGCCCACCAGCTTTTTTTCCATTTCCTCCAGCGTACACTTGCCGCTGTAGCAATAATTGACCAACTGCCCTACCGGAAGGGTCCCCGCCCTTTCCGGCGAGAAGGGCCCCTCTCCGTCCAAGGCATTATTGACATCCACCACCCTGCCGTACAAATGAGCTCCCACGGATATTCCTCCGCCGAGATGCGCTACTATCAATCTGGTCTCTTCGTACTTCTTTCCCAATTCCTCTGCCGCTCTTCTGGCCGTCGCTTTTTGATTTAAGGCATGAAAGATAGATTTTCGCTCAATTTCCGGAAAACCCGATATCCTTGCCTCATCGCACAGCTCATCCACGACTACAGGATCGACAATAAAACAGGGTTTGTCGCCCGCTTCCTTGGCCAAATTGTGGGCGAGGATTGCACCAAGGTTGCTTGCATGCACGCCGTATTTACAGGTGCGCATCTCTTCCAACATAAGATCGTTGATCGCATATGTACCTGCAGGAATCGGATGCAACAAACCTCCGCGGCCTACGAAGGCATCCACCTCCTCTAACTTGGTGCCATGAGCCCTCAAAGACCTTTTTATCTCCTCTAACCTGAAGTTTTCCTGTTCTATGATTCCACTGAAACGTTTCAGGACATCGATGTCATATCTTTGGGTTTCGCGCCAACTTTCCCTGTCCCCTTCGAAAAAAGCGATCTTCGTACTGGTCGAACCCGGATTGATTGCTAATATCTTCGGCGATATCATTAGTGACGTTCCTCCCATTCTATGCGCCTATTTTGCCCTTTTCCCTTAACCTGCAATCCCCTTTTAGGCTGATTTATAAGCAGCCAAAGCCACAGCTGACGCTATGGACAAAAGCTTAGTTTCCGCAGTATCGGCACGGCTTGTAAGAACTACAGGAACCTTTGCACCCAAGACCAGGCCGGCCGTCCTGTTTTTCGTGAGATAGACAATGCCCTTGGCAAAGATGTTCCCCGCCTCTATGTCGGGAACGAGCAAGACTTCGGCATGCCCCGCTACCTCAGAAACTATTCCCTTATGACGTGCGGCCTCTTCGCTCAAGGCGTTATCCAAAGCCAGAGGTCCGTCGATGATGCAGCCTTTTATCTGGTTTCGTCTGTTCATCTGGACCAATGCGGCTGCATCAATCGTGCAGGGCATATCGGGATTTACCACCTCTACGGCAGCCAAGGCAGCGACCTTTGGCGTTTCGACGCCGAAGGATTTTGCAAGTTCTACGGTATTCTCGATTATTTTGACTTTGGCATTCAGATCGGGGGCGATGTTAAATGCGGGGTCACATATGAAAAGGATACGATCGATCCCTTCCACTTCATGTATATAAACATGAGACAGCAAGGAACCCGTTCTCAATCCCTTTTCTTTATTCAAAACGCCCCTAAGGAAATTAGCGGTCGATATCATGCCCTTCATCAGTATATCGGCTTGACCCGAAGATACAACCTCTACGGCGGCCAAGGCCACATCGGCTTCGCTCCCGCGAACATCCTTTAACTGGAAGTTAGAAAGGTCGATGCCAATCCCCTTGGCTATTTCCTTCATCTTGTCGGTGTTACCAACCAATATGCACTCGGCAATGCCTTCCTTTCTGGCATTTTCAACCGCTTCCAGAACCTCGGCATCTTCTGCCAAAGCAACACTTACCTTTTTGGGACCCACTTCCTTTGCATAAGTTAAAAGTTCAGCAAGAGAACGTAACTGTTTCACCTTTGCAGACCTCCCTATATATACTTTATATATACTTTTTCTATGATCGCTTCTTTATGATCTTTTCATTTCATTCTCTGACTTTTTGCCAAAACAGCTCCCAAGGCTATGGAGAGCACTTTAGTCCGGGCCGTATCTCCGCGACTGGTCAAAACTACGGGAACCTTCGCGCCTAAGACCACTCCGGCACCTGCTCCATTTGCCATGAAAAGTATGACCTTTCCAAGCAAGTTTCCAGCTTCTATGTCGGGAACAAGCAATATGTCGGCATGTCCGGCAACTTCTGATGTCAGTCCCTTATGACGTGCGGCCTCTTCGCTCAAGGCGTTATCCAAAGCCAGAGGTCCGTCGATGATGCAGCCTTTTATCTGGTTTCGTCTGTTCATTTGGACCAATGCGGCTGCATCAATCGTGCAGGGCATATCGGGATTTACCACCTCTACGGCGGCCAAGGCAGCGACCTTTGGCGTTTCGACGCCCAAACAATGATAACAGCAAACAGCGTTATTTACTATCGCCACCTTCTCCTGAAGGCCGGGGTAGGTGTTGAGTCCCCCATCTGTAAGTCCTATAACTCTATCGATGGCAGGAACTTCGAAAAGAAACAAATGAGAGAGCAGGTTCCCGCTCCTTAAGCCCCATTCTTTATTCAATACGGCCTTAAGCAGGGTAGAAGTCTTTATGAACCCCTTCATCAAAAGATCGCCATTCCCCGATGATACGGTTTGTACGGCCTTTGCGGCCGCCTCTTCCTCGCTTTTTGCTGAAATTATCTCGAAAGAAGATATGTCTATGCTCCTTTCCTCGGCGACCCTTGCTATCCTTCCCTTATCGCCGACCAAGGCAGCCTCAACTATTCCTTCTGAATGTGCCTTTTTGACCGCTTCAAGCACTTCTCCGTCCTCTGCTGCAGCGACGACAACTCTCATAACGGTGCCTTTCTTAGCCCTATCAAAGAGAAAATCGAGATTTTTAAAGGCCAAATTAAAGCACCTCCCTTTTTCTGTAATTTTCCACGACGTCAGCATAGGAAGACGACTTTTCTTCTCCCTTTAAAACCCTCAAGGCGTTCTCCGCCAAGGACTTCATTTCATTTTCCCCAGGATATACCAAAACGGGAGCTATCCACTGTACCCTTTCCGTTACCATGGCCACGAAGTCATCGTCGTAGGCCACGCCGCCGGTCATGATAATGGCGTCGACCTTGCCCTCCAATACGGCTGAATAGGAAGCGATCTCTTTGGCCACCTGGAAAGCCATTGCGCGGTATATCAATGCAGCCCCTTCGTCTCCCTCTTCAATGCGCTGCTTTACCTCACGAACGTCATTTGTACCGAGATAACCGACGAATCCCGAAGCGCCTGCAAGCTTTCGACGCAGTTCCTTCACGTTATATTTGCCGCTATAGCAAAGTTTGACCAAATCGCCCGTGGGGACGGTCCCGGCACGCTCCGGGGAAAAAGGTCCGTTTTCGTTGGCATTGTTTAGATCCACCATTCTGCCGTCCCTGTGGGCGCAGATCGTAAAGCCTCCTCCCAAATGGGCCACTATAAAGCGAAGTTTACGCCAATCCCCATCCAGCTCCTTGGCCGCCTTACGCACTACTGATTTCACATTTAATGTATGGGCCAAGGAATACTTAGGAAGCTCCGGAAGACCCGTGATCCTTGCAATGTCATCCAATTCATCGGTGGCCACCGAATCGGCGATGAAGGCAGGTATATTTCGGGGTTGCGCTATAGAGTGGGCCATCAGCCCTCCTAAGTTAGATGCATGCTCCCATGGCTTGCAACGCTTCAAATATTCGATCAACACTTCTTCTACCCGATAAACTCCACCAGGCATGGGCGGATCGACTATGCCTCCGCGCCCTATTACCGCATTGAGATCGTCGAAGGAATACCCTGCCTCTTTCAAGGCGTCTTCAACGGCTTTTAATCTGAAGTCCAACTGGCTTATTACGCCATCGAACTCCGACAACTCTTCAGGGGCGTGGGTTATGGTTTTTCTCCATGTTTCCACATCATCTTCATACCACGCTATCTTAGTGCTGGTAGAACCTGGATTTATGACCAATATATTAAAGGCCACAACCATCCTCCTCTCTCGATAAGGGGCAAGACATCTTCAGTGCAGCATGTCTTGCCCCGAAAAGCCTGATTCGCATTTACTTGTAAATGGGATATCCTTCAGAAGTTACCAGCTTGCGAAATTCTTCTCTGAGTTTCTCCGTGACGGGACCTGGTTTGCCATTGCCTATCTTTCTTCCATCTACCTCAACGACGGCAACCATTTCGGCTGCAGTACCGGTGACGAAGGCTTCATCAGCAGTGTAAACGTCATATCTCGTAAGGAAAGTCTCCTCCACGGGATAACCCAATTTCTTGGCCAATTCTATAACGGCATTTCTCGTAACGCCGATCAAAATTCCAGCAGCGGGGTGAGGGGTCTTAACTACACCGTTTTTAACCAAAAACACATTGTCCCCGGAACCTTCCGTCAAATAACCTTCGCGGCTCATACAGAAGCACTCTTGGGCTCCCGCAACTATCGATTCAATCTTGGCCATGATATTGGGAAGATAATTGCAGGTCTTAACTTGCGGAGGAAGCACCTCTCCGTAATTTTTCCTCGTGGCTGCCGTAGCCGCCTTTAAGCCCTTCTGATAAAACTCCTCGGGGTAGAGGGCAATTTTATCGGCAATGCATACTACTGTCGCTTTCGGGCACTTCCTCGGGTCCAAACCTAGGTCTCCCGTTCCCCTGCTCACGACCAACCTGATGTAGGCATCTTTAAGCTCATTTCTTCTGCAGGTTTCCGCGCAAACTTCCATCATTTCTTCTTTAGAGATGGGTATCTCTAGCCATATTGCCTTAGCCGAATCGTAGAGCCTGTCGATATGCTCTTCCAGCCTAAATATGCGCCCGGCATAAGCTCTGATGCCCTCAAACACTCCGTCGCCATACAAAAAACCATGATCATACACTGAGACCTTTGCTTCTTCCTTGGAAATAAACTCTCCATTGACATATACTACAGTCATTACTCTTGTCCCTCCTTCATAATTTGTATTGCAATAATGAGTTGTGTCCATATAATTGCTGTCTCTTATACACATCT